>JBBRRM010000077.1:0-9811 GCA_038275915.1 Nitrospirales bacterium | reverse complement strand
AGTATACGCCGCAGGTCAGACTGGCCGATGAAGATTCCGATGAAGGCAAAGAGGCTGCCGAACGCGCCAAGTGCGAGCGGCTCCCACCATTCACCGTCGGCATTTGTTGGGGCGGTGTGAGGATCGGACGGAAGATATGTGACGGTGAAAGGGCTGCCTTCCTCGAGGTGCTCCTATTCGTCCACCGAGACTTCACCTGTTTGTTCACCCGTTTGCCCATCGGCTGACAAGAAGCGATACGAGACGAGGTACTTGGTGCGAGGATTTCCCTCGCGCGCCGCCCGTTCGAGCGACTTATTCACGACCGTGCCTCGGGCCTGCACGGCCTCCTCTAAGTATTGTTGTAGTGGACCTTTCCTGTCTGTCCAGGTTGCCACTTTTGGGCTTCTTCGTGAGTGAGGCTGGTAGCGCCTATCTGTAGCGCGCCGCTCGGATCTTGAAAACGATAGTGCAGCTTCCACTGCGGTAGCCGTTGATACGAATATTGGCTGGCCCGATATCGGTGACAATGGCCTCGGCGGTCCCACCGGTGCGCCGCAGTTCCTTCTCGCACTTTCTCTTGCCGGGAGCGGTGAAGACAATGAACCCGCCGATCGAAGAGAGGATGCCGCCCAGCATGCCGAATATAAAGGGCAACACAACCTCCGTCTTGCTCTGGCCGAGCACGTGATGCGATTGAGGCGTGTCGGGGAGATAGACCACGTGAATAGGACCTCGCTCTTGCAGTTCCTCCCACGTTTCTTCAGTGACATCTGCAGTTCCGTGCACGATCTCTCCTTGGCGCGGCGCAAACCGAAACGTGATGTGATAGGAGGGACTGGACCGCGAGCCGTTCTTGCTCGACGTGGGATACACCTCTTTGGTCAGTACTACCCCTTGAGTGCTCCGGTCTTCCTTCTCCAGCCGGTCTTTCACCGTGATCCGCTGCAACCCCACCGAGATGCCGATCACGAGGAACAGGCTACCGACCGACAGCCAGATGCCGCCGAACCAGAGCCAGAAGTTCTGGGGTGTAATCATGATTCGGGTTTCGGGGAACCCTGTTTCGAGTTACAGGCGCAACCCGAAACTCCTCAGAAGTCGGTGACCTGGCCCTCGCGGATCGTCACTCGCTCGCTTTGGCCGGCGACCTGGATATTGAACGATCCGGGCGGCAGCCCGATGACCTGGTTCCCATAGCCGCCGGTCAGTTTGTTTCCGATGTCCAACACATCCACCCTGGTATCTTTGCCCGCTGAAACGCGCAGGACACCGACCTTCACCGTCGTGTCATGGCCTGGCTTCACGGTCACGTTGCCGATCCGTTTGCCGGAGATTGAGACTTCATAGGCGCCGGACAGCAATTCCCAGGATTGGTTGCCGTATCCGCCTTGCACGACCTTCCCGTCCTTGAGCACGTCAACCCGCGTATCTTTCGGCACCGCCCCGTCCGGAAAAGCCACGACGACTCGTCCCAGCCGGCCTTTCATGTCCGGATTTTCGCCGATTACACAGCAGTCATTCATCCCTTGACCTTCGGCTGGGGCGGTCGCCGAGGATGCCGCGGCAGGGGTTGGCGCTGGCGGGGATGCCACAGGGGCAACGGGAGTTTCCGCCACCTTCGGCATAGGCGGCGTGTCTTCCTTTTTCTTACAGTGGGAGAAGGAAACAAGGAGGATGACGAGGGTGATTTGGAACAGGAGCGTACCGGCGGATGGGAATGGAAATCGATGTGGCATCGGCTCCTCCCGTGATCGTGTGAACGGCATATATGAAGCGGGCAAAGCCTACAGGGGCGTCCCTTGTACCGTCAAGAGCATGTCTCGGGATGGACGTGATCGTGGCGACTTATGGTGTGGAGCGCGGGAGAAGTTCGCCGAACGATTTGAAAGTGACCTGGAGAGCTTGGCAGACGGCGACCTGTCGGTCGAACCGATTCTTGGTGCGGATTATCTCGCATAACGTGCGCAATCCCACGCGTCCCCAGGCTGGCAGATGAAACACCGAGAGCGGATAGTCGGTGCCGAACAACAGGCGATCGTGAATTTCAGGATGGTGGCGGAGATGGAGTAGCATCCGGAATCGATTCGGCAGCGTGAGCGCCGAGATGTCAGCGTAAAAGTTCGGGTAATGTTTGGCAAGGTCCTGAAAGGTCGGTAGAAACTTCTCATAGAGCATCAACCCATAGCTGCAGGCATGAGCCGCGATGACGGTGGTGCCCTCGTCCAGCGCCAAACGTAATCGGTCAGGATCGCCGACTGACTGGTCCTTGCCGATCACACCGAACTCGTACCCGACGTGACTGAGTAATGGAAGCTTCCGTTCCGCGAGCACTCGATAGAATGACTTGTAGACGGGATCGGCCGGGTTGAATTGCTGGGCGTTGGGCAAGACTTTCACAAGCACAGCCCCCGCATCGGCGCAGCGATGGATTTCGTCGATGGCGTCACGTCGCTGGGGATTGACCGAGACGCCTGCGAGCAATTCGTCCGGGTGTGCCTGAATGGTCTTGAGGACGTAATCGTTGCTGATCAGAAAGTCCGTATGCTCGCGGTCGAACCGGCCGTTCTGATCGTAGGCCCCATCCATACCGAGGACCACGGCTTGCCGGACGTGACGAGACGCGCGCAATTCAGTGAGCAGATCGCCGAGGTATTTCCGGTTCGCTTCCCGTGGTTTCGACGGAGATAGTTGGTGTTTCCACAAGAGGAAGCGAAACAACGGGCTCCGCAGCATCTTCGGGGAGATGTAGCAGCCGTTGTCATTGTCCGGTAAAGCGGCCAGATGCACATGGCAGTCGATCAGTGATTTCTGTGTCGTCATCGCCGTGTGGTTTCGCCTCGTTCCGATCTCGCGAGATACGCTTCACGAAAGACATTTCACGTTTCACGGCTCAGTAGTCGTTCCATCGCAATGCCCTTCAGGCTGCGCAGGTCCATCTTTCCAGTCCCCAGCACCGGTAACGTGTCCACCTTAATGAAGTTCCCGCGCGGAGGGATGAAGAGATTCGGTAGTCCATTAGCAGCGAGCTTCGCGACGATCTCGGGGATTCTGGCTTCGTCCAGCGTGTGCAGTACAGCGAGTTGTTCGCCCTTACGCTCGTCAGGAATGCCGGTGACGGCGAAGGTCTGCTGGTCGCTCTTTGCGGCGAGGTGCAAGGCTTCTTCGACCTTGCCGTGGGGGACCATCTCGCCGCCGATCTTAGAGAAGCGCGAGAGTCGGTCCGTAATGGTCAGAAAACCATCGTCATCGAGCACGGCAATGTCGCCGGTGATGTACCAGCCATCGCGCATGGCTTCAGCCGTCAGGTCTTCGCGCCCGAGATAGCCCTGCATCACGTTCGGTCCTTTTACGAGCAACATGCCTGGTGTCCCAGGTGGCAAAGAGGCGTAGCTATCTGGATCGACGATCTGTACGGACACGCCGGGCAGGGGTTGGCCGACCGTTCCTCGCCTGGAGGCCGGTTGGTAGTACCCCGCAGCTCGAAAGTCCGGACAATTGACGGCGACGACGGGGGCACATTCGGTGACGCCATAACCCTCGATGGGAGCGATGCCGAACTGGTCTTCAAACGCTTGGGCCAACCGTCCCGGGAGTTTCTCCGCGCCGGTCAGAACCACCCGCAGTGAGCTGAATTGCTCCGGCGTACAGCGACGTTGATACAGCTGAAGAAACGTTGGGGTGGTCACAAGGAATGTGATGCGGTAGCGGCGCACGAATTCACCGATCGTGGCGACGTCGAGCGGGGAGGGGTGAAAGATGATGCCCGCGTTGTTGAACATGGCGAACCAGAAGACAAGAAAGCCGAATGAGTGGAAGAAAGGAAGAATCCCAAGGACTCGCTCGTTTTGATAGAGATGGAGCACCTGGCCGGCTCCCTGAGCATTGGCGTCGATGCTGAAGTGGGACAGCATGACGCCTTTCGGTTCGCCGGTGCTGCCGCTGCTGAAGATGATGGTAGCCAGATCATCCATCGTGAGTGGGGTGTGCTGCCCGCATGCCAGCTCGATCAGCCGCGCAGGGGCGCAGAGGGCGAGGAGACCTGCGACGAGTTTCTGTCCTGTGCCGATAGTGTGGGCCATGTCCTCCAGCCATATGATCGAAGGTCCGTCGGGCAGATCCAATTTGGCTTTGTCAACAAAGGCCCGGCTGGTGACGATCGTGCGAAGGCTCGCGACCCGCACGGCTGCTTCGAGACCGGATTTGCCGACCGTATAGTTCAAATTCACGCTGGTTTTCCCGCAGAGCAGCGCCGCCACGTTCACTAATGCGCCGGCGACGGTGGGCGGGAGCAGGATGCCGACAAGACGCTGGTCTTTCCAATGTGGCCGGAGTGCTCTGGCGAGTAGGATGGAGCCGATCAGGGCTTGGAGTGAGGACACATGAGGACGTCGTTGATCCGCCATGGCGAATCGGAATGGATGTCTGCGCATGGCATGGATGAATTCACGATGCAGCGGATGGCGGTCAGGTTTGCGCATACGCCAGGCTGCTTCTCCGAGTGCTCGAATTGCGTCGCGGAGCTCGTGCGCCGGCGTCTCCGATGGTAGGGGTGTGCCGAAAGACACCGTCACCGGGTAGGGAATTCGTTCCGGCCATTTCGTGAGGAAGCGACCGCGCTCGAAGCTGAAGATACTCCCCCAAACGCGATCCAAGTGCACGGGAATCACCTGCACCTTCCGTCCTTTCACAATCCGTTCGAAGCCGCGACGGAACGGCAACAGCGTGCCGGTTCTGGTGATCTGCCCTTCGGGGAAAATGCAGACGATTTCCCCTCTATCCAGGGCCTGGCCTGCGTCACGCAATGCCCGCAGGATCACCCGCAGGCCTCCGTGCGAGTCAATAGGGATGACCCCGAGAGCCTTCATGAATGGCTTGAAGAACGGGTGGCTGGCATATTGGTCTTCGACGACGAAACGCACCGGGCGATCCAGGCTGGCGATCAGCAGGATGCCGTCGATGAACGACACATGGTTGGGTACCAGCAATGCGCCACCCTGCAGAGGAACATGTTCATGTCCGACGATCCGCAGGCGGTACAGCGTGTTGGTCAGGATGACCATGATCACCCGGAACAGCGTTTCCGGCAGGAGCCAGAGCGCCCATCCCGTGCCGAGGATGGTGAAGGCTGCAGTGGCGAGGAAGATTCCTGTTGTCGACACGCCCCCATTGGCCAGCGCTCCGGCGCCCAGCGATCCGAGCAGAATGCCGGTGAAGACGCAGGTGTTCTCAAAGGCGATGACCGAACCACGGCGATCGTTCGGCGCGCGCCATTGGATAAGGGCATTCAGCGGCACAAAGATCAGCGCGCTCGCGATGCCGAGGAGTCCCATGAGCGCGAGCGTCGTGGGCAGTTGCGGTGCAAAGAATCCGACGGCGGAGAGAATGATGGCGACTCCGAGCGCGCCGAGCGGGATCAGTCCATACTCCACGCGGGACTGTGACAGGCGACCGACCAACTTGGCGCCGAGACCGATTCCGATAGAGAGCATCATCAACGGGAGACCCGATTGCCAGTCCGACACGCCGAGTACGACCTTCGCGTAGACCAGAATGTTTTGTGCAAAGAGGCTGGCAATCGTCCAGAAGAACACTGCTCCGGTAATCGCGATGCGGAGCATGCGATCCGCCGCGAGCGCCGACCAGGCTCCATGGAGGGTGTTGAAGAGACCGCCTTCGGCTCGCGCCGGCGGAACGTGTGGAATGGTCCAGGCCGCAGCAAATCCGACCAGTGAGAGGACCGCGAGAAACAACGGAGCCAGCCAAAGCGAGGAGCCGGTGAAGGACAACAAGATGCCGGGTGTCGCGGTGCCGGTGAGGATGGCGAAGAAGGTCCACATCTCGAGCTGTCCATTGCCGGCCGCCAGCCGCTCGTGCGGCAGGAGTTCGGCAAGAATGCCATATTTTGCGGGGCTGAACAGCGCGCTGTGAATGCCCATGCCGCCGAGGACAATCAACGGCAGGATGCCACCAGCCGGATTGATCCAGAGCGCCACGGTCGCGGCGGACATCAAGAGAATTTCGACGGACTTCATGATGATGATGATGGTGCGCTTACTGACCCGATCAGCCAGGACTCCGGCGACGATGGACACTAAGGCGAGAGGGCCCGTGAATACGACGAATGCGAGGGTCGTCTGGGTTTGTGAGGCGGTCTCCAATTCAGGGCCGGGAGCGATTGTGGCCGCTATTTGCCTGATGCCCAATAGGGCGACCATCAGCTTCCAGGCGTTGTCGTTGAACGCGCCACAGAACTGGGCAATGAGGAGACCGCGAAGGGGATGTCCGGTGGAGTCCGGGCTTGTGCCGATGGGTGCCGTCACACTGTGCCTTTGATCGGATCGTAAGAGGTTCCCGGGACCGGCAAACCTTCCAGCTCCATGATCCGCAACGCATTGGTGGTAGGGCAGGGGCCGGGTCTGAGCTTGTAGTCAAATTGGAGCGTTCCCGCTGCCACCGTCTCCTGAAAGTGGACATTGGTCAATCCCGGTACCGTTTTGTCGAGATCGGTCAGTTCCAGATCATGGGTCGTCACCAAGCCGAAGCCGTTGCCTTGCGAAAGAGCGGTGATGAAGGAACGGCTTCCGATCAACCGTTCACGATTGTTGGTCCCTTTAAAGATTTCGTCGATTAAGAAGAACACCGGTGGTTGACTGCGATCCGTCGTCGCATCGAGCAGGCTTTTCAAGCGTTTGACTTCGGCGTAAAAAAAGGACAGTCCCTCTTCGAGCGAGTCATCCACGCGGATGCAGGTGGCGAGGCGCACCCAGGTCCATTCGAATTGACCGGCGCAGACCGGGGCGCCGGCTTGCGCGAGGCATAGATTGATGCCCAGTGTTCGAAGGAAGGTGCTTTTTCCAGACATGTTGGACCCGGTCACCAACAGCACGGTTCCAAGCGATTCGAGAGTAAGATCGTTCGGAACTCGGTGTGTCTCCGGAATCAGCGGATGGGCGAGGTCTTTGGCAGAAAGTCTGACCCGCGCTCCATTACGCCCGGGGTCGGTGGTGAGCGGGTCCGGCCAACGATAGGCAGGATGGAGTGCGGCAAATGTGGCGAGTGCCGAGGCGGCCTCGACTTCGGCCAGTCTGTCCATCCAGGTAGGCAGGTGGGCGGCCACCTGAGCCTGAATCCGTTGGAGCCGATAGGTAAACCATAGATCCCAGGGGAAGACCGCATTGACGAGCAGGTGGATGACTGGATGGGCTTTGACACTAATCGCGTGCAGGGTGCGGGCCGCTTGCCGGACGAGCTGGGGCGGATTCACGCCTGGTGCGAACAGTGGCGTCCATAAGGCGGCGAGCGCGGCATGACTAGAACGGGCATGCCGTTCGATAAATCCGAGTACGGCTCCCAATTTCTCCAGTTCAAAGTGCACGCCCACCGCATGTTCTAACAATTCTTCGCCTTGATCGGTCTGGAGATAGAGCAAGGCATAGGCCGCGAAGGACCACATCCAATAATTCGGAAGCCAGTTCAGTAGTGCCCCCAACCCGAGGACGATTGTTGCGGTGGCGAGCAGAGCTTGAATCGCTAGAACGGTGGTGAGATGAGGGAATCCGACTGCGTGATGCAGGACGGCCTCCAGTCGCCGGCCGTTGATTTCCTGTTCCCCGATTAGCTGAGCTTCGAGCCCCAGCCGATCGCGAAACAGGGATCGGGGAATGAGTTCATCCACCAAGCGACGGCGCTTAAGCCACCGCTCCGGTCCTGGCGGTTGCTCGAGCAGCCATGACACCAGGCGAGCCTGTCCGTGCGAGGAGACGGTGGTGTCGAGTAGATGAAGGAGCGAGTGAGAGCCGACGAGGTCCAAGTCTTTGGCATAAGGATGTGGCTCGGGAGCGCTCGATGCGCGAGCGGGAATGTGATGCCAATCCAGCCGGAGACGGGCCAGATGTACGAGCTTGATCTGCTTCCAGAGACGAAGCCGGTGCAAGCGACTTTCGAGGCTGTTATGATAGCTGGCGACAATCAGAAACAGACCAGCGAAGGCGGCCAGCGCCCCATTGCCAGCTTGATACCACTCCATTTTGTAGAGGGCTATTGTGCAGATCGCTCCCACGATGAACAGGATAAGACGCCAGCGGGTGAAGGTGGAACTTGAGGCAATGGCCAGGGCAATCAGGCGGTCGAGTCTCGCGACCAGGCGTGTCAGCGAATGGGCTTTCGGTACGGGCATCACGGACCGTTTCTGGAGCATAGCGCCGACCTTACTGGAAGGGGGAGAGTGCGTCAACTCTAGCCCGCATTATCCATGAGCGCTTCTGCTGCAATCGCGGATTCGATGCTGCGACGAACCTTCGGCGGGCAGGCTCGCCGCTCGCTCCCTCGACGTTCAGTTCAAGTATGCCTCGGAATCTCGCGGCTCCGCATGCCCGTCTCGCAACGCGACTGTGCGATTTCGCAACGAATCGTCATGAATAATGCGGGCTAGTCCATCATGATGTCAGAGGGGTGGATCGATGTCCAGATTCGGACTGCCGTTGATGCGGGAGAGTTGCTCGGCATGCTGGCTGATCCCGCGATCCAAGGCGGATGGGAGGAGAGTGGCATTGTCCATCTCTATTGGCCGAAACCACAGTGGAGCATGGAGGCACGGAGTCGCCTGAGCAAGATCTTGCAAAGACTGGATCCCGACGCCTCGCCTCACGGTGAGATGTGTATTGAGGAATTACCCGATCAAGATTGGAATAGGCAGTGGGCTCAGACAGTCAGGCCGATTCGGATCGGTCGGCGAATCGTCATCCGACCGAGTTGGGAGCCGGTAGCGCTGCAGGCACAGGATATTGAGATCGTGCTCGATCCGAAGCAAGCGTTCGGCACGGGTCATCATGCGACGACACGGATGCTATTGGAGTGGCTGGAGGACCGTATTCACGGTGGCGAGTTCGTGCTCGATGTGGGGGCGGGGAGTGGCATTCTGGCAATGGTCGCGTTGCGGCTTGGAGCTGCCTCGGCTCTCGAGGTGGAATGCGACCCCGTTGCGGTGGATTGTGCCCGCGACTATGCGAGCGAGAACGGGTTTGGAGAGGATCTTCAATTCCATTGCGGAACGCTGGAGGAGGTTGACCGGCAACGCATGCAGCGACCGGATGTGATTCTTGCCAACCTCGATTGCCAGACGTTGTTGCTGCTCTGCGACGAACTGGTGCAGTACGTGAATCACGGTGCGCGGCTCTTACTGTCCGGAATTCTCCTTGAGCAAGAGCAGGAGATTGTCGACGCGTTCTCCACGATTGATTCGATGTCGGTGCAACGGCGAGAACAAGACGGTTGGGTGGCGTTGGAATTGCTCACGGTGGAATCCTGCGAAGGAGTAAGTCAATGATCGAAACCGGACGACCACCCTATCCCCATGTGCATCAGATCAATCTGTCGGATGGCGGATTGCCGAAACGTCCGGTGCTGGAAGCCGTCATCGCCAAAGCCGGCGTCGCGGGAGACCGACAACGGAATCTCAAGGTGCACGGCGGGCTGGATCGAGCCCTCTGTCTGTTCTCTCAAGAGCTGATCGAGCGGCTGCAGGACGAAGGCCATTCGATCGAGGCAGGTTTCTCCGGAGAGAATCTGACGCTCGCCGGGCTTGACTGGGAGAAATTGAAGATTGGGGATCGACTTCAGATCGGCCCAGCCGTACAGATCGAGATGATGAGTTACACGGCTCCCTGCGATCTGAATGGCCGGTGGTTTCGAGATGGAGACTTCACGCGCATTTCCCAGAAAAAGAATCCAGGATGGAGCCGGCTCTATGCCCGAGTGCTTGTTGAAGGAGTCGTCCGGCCGGGCGACGAAGTGACGATCATGCAGCCCAAAGCTTAGTGGTAACCCTCCC
>JBBRRM010000076.1:0-9860 GCA_038275915.1 Nitrospirales bacterium | reverse complement strand
ACTACATTGGCCTTCCATTCGCGGGCGGCTTCAACAACTTCCTCCACCGGCTCGCCGCGACGGCACTGAAGCGTGAGGCCTCGACCAGCCAACGACGATGCCAGCTCGTGCAGACATCCGAGCATGAAATTCACGCAGGCGGCCCCGAACCCATGCGACTGCAACAGGGGCTCGTCGAACACAAAGAGAGGAATCACTTCACGGCACGTCTCGCAGGCCGCCGTGAGGGCAGGGTTATCGTGCAATCTCAAATCTCGTCGAAACCAGACAATCCCGCGCATCAGTGTCATCCTTCCGACAGGGATGGGCCAGAAGTGGTCACGGTCGGCTGATGGACAAAAAGATGCCGACGCCAAAACAGATAGAGCACGAACAACGCTGTCGTAGCCATGAACCCTGATCGGACGCCGTGAAATCCGAATGCAATCTGGTTCATTGCCTCGCTCACGATCCCGAATCCGGCATAGGCGAGACTGAGGCCCCAGGCCCACGGGCGCAGCCAGAGGAACCCATAGCCGATCAGCAAATGGACGGCAGGGGAGTGGAGCTTGATGAGAAACGATGCGGGGCCAGTCACCGCGGTGCCGAACAGCTTCAAGGCGTAAGCGGGAAACAGCACGATGAACAGGTCCACCATCCCGACGATCAAGAACAGCCCACCGAAAAACTTGATATCTAGCCCTGCCTGCTTGGTGCGCATGATCTTCTCCTATCGAGCCCATGCCGTCGGAACACCCTGCCACCAGGTGTCGGGATTCGCGGCCCGCCAGGCCGCCTGCTCCTTCCACAAGCGATCCGACTCCGCTTTGTCCAGCCGGTTGGCCATCGTGGCGCTCACATCCGATAGTTGGCGCACGCTGGTTTGGATCATTTCTTTGGCCATCCGGGCGAGACCGCCGGGAGGATCGACTAGATCCTCGGTGGCCCGATACGCAAGATTGAGATACAGGTGCTCGACGGCCATCCACCGTTCTTGCTGCGACAAATGTTCGAGGTAGGCATCGATCGCATGATAGACATATGTGAGATGGATGTAGCCAGCGGCGGATGGGACCTCGTCGATGTTTCGCTGGCAAGCCTCCAGCGCACGGCGGTAATCGCCTGCGGCCAGATAGAGATTCGTCTTGATCAGGCTGGGAGGACTCGACGCATACGCACCCTTGCCTGGATCACCAAACACCGCCCCCTCGCCCGAGAACATCAGCAGCCCGAACAGCGCGATGAGCGTCATGCGATGTATCACGATGAACTCCTATTTCGAGGAACCGCCGTGCGATCCCGTGGGACCCTTCGACAATTTCTCGCCAGCCACGCGCGTGACAAACAGCTCTCGCATCCCTCCCTCGTCCTTCACGCCCAGCTTGACGACCATCCCCACTGTGCCACGAATCATCTTCACAACCTGTTCGTAGCTCTTGCCTGCCACGGCCGTCCCATCCACCGTCACAATCTCGTCTCCATGTGCGAGCCCCGCTTGATGAGCAGGGCCCTCCGGATGCACCATCGCGACGTACAACACAGCGGGATCGCCGATACGCTCTGCCCCGACCTGGAGCGACACACCGATGACCCCGTTCGCGAGGTTGGCTTCGTCTCCATGTCCGTAGGGCGCTTGAGGCATTGGATTTTCCTCAGCTCCAACTCCCACGCTGAAGAGAAGGCCCAGCATCACACAGCCCGCGATCGAGATACGTCTCTTGCTCATGTGTTTTCTCCTTGTTGGCTAGACATCAACGGACAAGCGCAATCAGAACACAACCAGCGAGCAGCACGATCGAATTGAGAAAGATGGAGCGCTGATGCAATCGATTCCAGGCGACCTGCAGAACCGGATCGACGGCCCCTCGTGACTCCTGCTCCGTGAGCCGATCCCTCATCGCATTACTCTGAGGCGTCAACGGCAAGCGACAGTAGGCTTCAGCCATCAGCACCAGGAGCCAGATGCCGTCTGCGGTGAGAAACGCAGCGCTGCTCCCGTGAATCGCCACGAGTCCGTTCACAGCGACGAATCCCGTCACGGCAGTGCCCATGCCCAACCCGTAGTAGGCGGGAAACAGCTGCCGAACTACTTTGCCGAAAGATTCCCGCTCCAGATTCTTGGCGAGGATGGGGGCAACCACAAAGGATAATAGCACGACTTTCCCTACAAGAACGGCTACGGCCAATGCGTGAACATACTCGATGAACAACGTCATGTTCTGGCCCTTCATGCCCTGATGAATATTGCACGTAGCGCTCCTTTAACGAACGGGTAGCGGAATCGGTAGTTACCTTGCGGCGCAACCACGGGCGCGATCCTCTGGCCCGTCGTCATCAGCGTCCCGAGTTCTCCCAAAGCCACCTTCAAGACGAGCTCAGGAACAGGAAACCAGGAGGGTCTGTGCAGCACCGCACCGAGCGTCCGGCAAAATTCCGTCATCCTCACGGGATTCGGCGCCACGGCATTTACCGGACCGGAAACCGTCGCATTCGTCAACGCCCATTCAATCAGTCCAACCACATCGTCACGGTGAATCCACGAGACCCATTGCGTCCCCGGCATCACCGGTCCGCCCATAAAGAACTGTCTACTGTGATCATCTGATCTCATCTGATCACCACGTCCATCGTCTACTTCTTCTGGGTCTGGCCCTCAAGACCCCGTGCACAGCGAAAGCCTGTACCATGGGTCTGTAGCGCGAATCCGCCGCGCCCGCGCGCCGTCGTCGTGATGTCCGAAATCGGGCTGTGCCAAGACCCGCCGCGAATCGATCGAACCACGCCTTTTTTGTCAGGCCCCTGCGGATTCCGATCCGGCGCATGCTGGTAGTACTCAGGGTCATACCAATCCTGCACCCACTCTCGGGCATTACCCGACAGGTCCTTCACTCCGTAGGGTGGGTCGCCGTCGGGCAAGGACCCGACCGGATGCAGTGTCTTCTCTTCGTCCCACTCACGATCGAAGTTCGCCCGCTTCGATGTCGCTGGTTCATGGCCCCAGGGAAACACACGGCCATCGGTTCCGCGAGCGGCCTTCTCCCATTCCGCTTCCGTCGGGAGCCGCTTCTTCGCCCAACTACAATAGGCCTTGGCGTCGTACCAGGTAGCCTGCACGACCGGAAGCTGTTCGATTCCCCTCACGGACGAGAGCGGGCCGGTGCCATAAGGATTCGGAGGGCTTCGATGGCCCGTGGTCGCAACGAAAGCCAGATACCGCTCATTGGTCACTTCGACTTGATCGATCGCAAACTCGTCGAGGTACACAGATCGCTGCGGCCACTCATCTGCCCGACCTTTGCCTTCCGGATTCCCCATCAGAAATTCTCCAGCCGGAATCGTCACCATGGGGACCGGGTCAAGCTCCGTTGGAGCCGGCGGCGCTGCCATGACAGGGGCGATTGCAACAGAACTGGCTAAGACCATCATTGCAACAATAATTCTCCAGCGAGTTCCTCTTCTCCTCAGACCTTGTGTCATTTCTTCTGCTCCTTGCTCCCCTCGATGGCCTGGGTGGTATGGACTTTCACTTGGCTCACGAGACGCTTCACCTGACGCTTGTCTCCCCGCTCGGCTGCCTCTTGCGCCTGGGTGATGAGGGTTCTGGCTTCATGCAGGTGTTCTTCGATGTCCGCCTGCAGGGCAGGGGAAGCGACCGTTCCGCCTAACGCCGCGCGATGATAGACCTCCCACGCATGGTCCACATCGTGTTCGGCCTCATGCACCGCCTGCACATTCTCCGGGTGCGGATGCCGGGCCGGGTTGATGGGACCAGCCTGGAGGGGTGAAGCCCCGAGTAGCACGATGAGAACAATCCCTGGAAGAAGAATCTTGTCGTGTATCACAGGTGCGCGCCTCCGTGACGATCAAATCGTTGGCAAAAAACGTTTCACCATTCCCTCACGGCCGCTTCATCGACTGTTCAAGAAGAGAGCGGAGCTCCAACAGTTCGATGTTCTTGGAATCGATGGCCAAACCCCGGCTCCCCGCCTGCTGCGCGTCCGTAAACCGTTCTCGTCCCATGTCCACCAATGCACCGATGTAGCTGTCCCTGATCTGCTGTTCGATTTCTGGCGGGGCGGTCTTGGCACACCGGAAGCCCAGACCTACGCCATAACTGTTATTGAGCGGATGATTCCAGAACCGGTGCGTCGTCCTGACCGTACCTTCCGGCGCGACCCACGAGCCGCCACGGATGACCCGTTTTTCACCAACCGTGAGGCGGTCCACATAGGTGCCGGTGCCACCCATCCATATGGGTGTTGCCGGACCGGTCGGATTCACCATGGTTTCAAGCTTTCCATAGTAACGGGGGTCATACCAGTCAGAGACCCACTCGAAGACATTGCCCGCCATATTGTAGACACCGTAATAGCTGGCTCCCTCTGGATAGGAATCCACGCGCATGGTCGCATCGTGATTCTTGCCGTAGTTGGCTTTTGCCGGATCGAAGTCATTCCCCCAGGGATAGAGGTAAGCCTTGGGACCACGAGCAGCCTTCTCCCATTCCGCCTCCGTTGGAAGCCGCTTGCCGCGATTTTCACAGAATGCTTTAGCATCGTCCCAATTCACCCCGACAACAGGCTGCTCGGGCTTATTCAAGCGAGGATCGTCCCAGTAGGCAGGTGCCGGATGACCTTTCGCCTTGACGAACTCGCCATAGTCGTTGTTCGAGACTTCGTATGTGTCCATGAGGTATGAATCCAAGAACACCATGTGCGCCGGACCTTCATCGTTCAATGCCTCAGCAGACCAGGGTCCCTTCATTCTCCTGCCATAGGCCGTGGGCTTTTTGCCTGAGTCCGCGGGCGCTTCCTTATCAATCCCCATCACCGATGGCCCATGCCCGACATACACCATCTCTTTGGGAATCAAGGATTCTTCCGCCTGGCTTGTTCCGGTCAGCATCGTCATCCCCGCCAACAAACCCACCACCACCAATATGGTTCTAGACCTATTCATTCCAAACCTCCCCACGACGTCGGACCTAATTGGGGCGGCGATGCCCCCCCCTAGCAGTCCTACAACTATTTCTTCTTCATGCTCGTCTTGATCAGATCACGGGTCGCCAGGTATTCCTTGTTGCCCGGCTCCGAAGCCAACGCTTTTTCGATGGAGGCCATCGCATCGGCGTTTTTCTCAGCACCCATCGCGACTAATGCCTGAATGAACGCGTCGCGGCCTGCCTGCATGGCATCGTCGGACACCGTCTGCGCCGACTTTGCGCAGCGGAACCCGAGGCCGACCCCATAGGAGTTATTGTCCGGCTGATTCCAGAACCGATGACTCGTATGGAGGGAGGTGTCCGGCGCGAGCCAGGAGCCGCCGCGCAACACCCTGACCGGGCCTTGATTGGCGAAGTTATATCCTTTGTCAGAACCGGGAGGGTTTAAGGCCGTGCTGCTCTTAAAGTACTTAGGATCGTACCAGTCTTCGACCCATTCGAAGACGTTCCCGGCCATGTTATAGACACCGTATCCGCTCATACCCTCGGGATAGGAGTCGACTGGTGTGGTGTGACCAACGTTCTGCCCATAATTGGCTTTCTTCGGGTCGAGGGTATGGCCCCAGGGATAATGGTTGTCGCCTTCCGGACCTTTGGCCGCTCGCTCCCATTCTGCTTCCGTCGGAAGTCGCTTGCCGTCCCATTTGCAGAACGCGTTGGCGTCAGTCCAACTCACGCCGACCACCGGCTGATTGGCTTTGCTCAGTCGCGGGTCGTCCCAATATGCGGGGGCCGGGTGACCGGTGGCTGTCATAAACTCCTTGTAGCGTGCGTTCGACGCTTCGTACTTGTCGATCAGATAGGCATCGAGCACTACTTGATGCTTCGCTTCATCTGAATGCTCGTTGCTCCCCATGGTGAACTCCCCCTTGGGGATGGAGACCATGTCCTTGTCGCTACTCGGAGGGGCCGCCGCTCCCGCCATGGAGAAAGACCCTGCCACTAACGCTACCCCCAATCCGATCTGAAGCACTGTTTGACTCCGCATGGGAAACCTCCTTGGTTTGGAAACACCAGGACCACCCTGGCTGGTTGAGAAAACTACTATGTCACGCGATCGTTTCTATATGTCCTCTCTGGAAGCCGAACCATCATTGATTCCTGGCGGAGCCGCCGATTGCGCTGAATGACGGGATCGACGACCTCACCGCATTGCACACATCGTTTTGCGGCAAACTCCAACTCGTCGCTGCTGTTCAGAAGATCCATGCAGAAGTCGCTCACCATGAGTCCGCCGCACCTGGCCCAGATTGATTCATGCCGCACTACAGAAGTAGATACCTGGCTCTGAAGCTCATCGATTCTTGTTCTCTCCGCCGCTGTTGCCATGATCACCTCCATAGGAGTGTTGTTCAATGTTTGTCACAAGTATGTATAATGTATAGAGCATTGTGTCCAATGTGTCAATTGTTTTTATGAAATATATTTGACAAACATTAGACTATTGGTCATAATGAGATCACACAATGAATACTCAAAGAATTCATAGAGTTGCAAAACTCACTGGGCTATCAAAAGACGTCATCAGGGTATGGGAGCGTCGGTTTGACCTCTTGAAACCGACCAGAGGAGCCAATCGTTATCGCAATTACTCCGATGAAGATGTCACGCTACTCAGATATCTCAAGGAGCAGCTGGATGCCGGAGGTTCGATCGGAGAACTGGCTAGATTGGGGCGCGAAGAGTTGCTAGGCCGAGCACGAGCCAGCGCGCCACGAGTGTCATTCGTCGAGAATACATTCAGCAGGCTGCTTCGGGAGTTGCTCTCAACACTCGATCCCTTCGATCGCGTCACCTTCGAGAAGCGCTTGAACGGGGCCGTCGCCGTCGTTCCATTTGAAGAAGCGCTTCACGGGATCTTGTTGCCACTCCAGGAACAGGTGGGGCAGTTATGGCACGACGGTCATGTGAACGTTGGCATCGAGCATTACGTCACGAAGCAGATTCAACAAAAGATTTTCTCTGCCATGAATCAGCTGCCTGTGGCTGAGTTCGGCCCCAAAGTTGTCGTGGCTTGCCCACCGGGCGAGGAACATGACATCGCCGCGTTCGCGGTCGCCTATCGGTGCCGCGTTCGTGGCTGCCGGGTCTACTATTTGGGAGCCAACGTGCCCGTTCCTTCACTGACCAACCTCTGCAGCAGGGTTGAGCCAGACCTGACAATCATCTCTTTTCCCCTCGCGCTGTCCGAGTCTAAAGCGACGGAGTTGGTCCAGGCCCTTGTGGAAGAGGTGAGTCCTGTTTCTCAGCTGTCCGTGGGGGGGCACGGCGCACTCGCCATGCGAGACCGTTTCGTGAATGCTCATATTGAGGTCTTGGAAGACTTTAGCGATCTTGATGGCAAGTTGGATCGACTGATACGGAAGCCCACATTGCACCGCTGAGGAAAAGAGACCTCCCCGATATAGCGGTGACAGGGATGGATAGCACAATATGTAGATCTCTCCGTGTGCCTTTACATGCTAGCATAAGGACCCCTCTAGTGGGCAATTTCACGGGGAGACTGGCCTTGGCGCTTCATCCTCAGTAGATAGCGCACCATTGGTTGGCCCCGGGTAGGAGCGAACGACTTCAAAGATCACGGCCGACGTGTGACGCGGCTGCTGGGCTTCGGCATGATCGCTCATCATACCTGGATTTGACCGGGATTCACGATCCACACTGCGCTTCGAGCAAGGCAGGGCATAACGTGGGACAGGTATAAAAAATTGAGGGATCGGACCCTTCATTTAAACCTTTCCCTTTGTTTAGTGACCGTTCCCCCACCATCTGTTTTGTGATCAGCTCTTACTCTTTATAGTTGCTAATTACAAACAGATGATTGGAGACAGCCGCTCAGATGGGGCACGTCATGCTATTGAAGGAAACGCACGCGTGCCCGGCGGGCGTTCCGTGGCACATGGCTATGCCTTCGAACATAACTTTTTTCTCACTTCCTCTTCCATCGGCCGCATTAGGGTGTTATTCCGGTCCGCTCGTCTCCTGGCTTCGGCACCAAGACAGATAATTCCTAAGCCTTTAGATCTCATTCCGGTTAGAAGTTCCATGTGTTTGGGTTAGACTTACATCCCGGTGAGATCCCCTTCAACCTTTCTAGCTGGGATACGAACCCCACTGTGGTCCGATTCCCATTTTCCCACTGTCCATCCCAGTTAAATCCCACCATTCGGTCATCGATGGGACGATTTCCAGTGCTCAAGCCACTACGTTAGCGAAGAAACAGAGTCTTTGATGAGCAGCAGGTCTAGGATGATGGTTGTGGACTCTTGGTCATCGGTGATGGCGGTATTGCACTCGTGACAACACATCCGTGGCGGTGAGATCGCTAAGGAATTCCGGGAACTCTGTCTTCAGCAACGTGGCCATATCCTCAAGCAGCGATTGTGGGTAGGCCGGTGGATCATCCTGCATCAAGCCCGAAATGGATTGAGGTTGGTTTGCTGAGGACCGCGTGTACAAGGGCCATAACAATTGATAGATCGTCCAGACCACTTCTCCAACCAGCGGCCAGTTCTTACTTGAGGCCCCTTCGCTCTTCCTCCGTCCTCGCATTGCTTTTTTCCCCAAGACCTCATCCAGAGTGGCCTGCACATGCGGATCCGAGAGTTGGACACGTAATTGTTCAAGGTAGGCCTGCCGAAATTTTTGCCGACCTTCGGGGGTGAGGACCTTGCTCAAGGCATCGTCACTTCCCCCCGACGCTTCAAGACAGCGCCGGATGATGTGCTGCCACGGCTGCCCCTCGCACTCGATCGAATCCACCGCGCGCTGACGCAGATCCTCCGGGAGGATGAGTTCATACAATTCTTGCTCTTGTCCGTCCATATAGCGTCGGAGGTCTGTGGTCACTGTTTCGGGAACCTGGCTCAGCGACACACGCAGATTTGTCAGTTCGTCCAATATCGCTCGTGGCGTTCGTCCTCTTTTACCCTCTAAGATCGTTAAGAAACTCCGCAGTGACGCGAGGGTCATCGACACCACGGAGAGCGCGCGGCGATCCTCCTCGGTCCGCAGCCGTCCTTCCAGTTGCTGCCACACATCCACTGTTCCCAGCTCCATGACTCCTCTTATAACGTCGCTCTTTTTCCCTCTCCATCGACCCTCATTATAAGTCTGCCCTTGAGCTGAAAAGACCGCCTTCATGCGCTAGCGTAACGTTATACAACCCGTGCGCTGACATGTCCTGAGGGCATGAACAGACCGTACGGGAGAAAGGTCGGTCATGGCTTCTCTCAATCCGAATGAAACATATGCCCCGCCTACATGCAGTGATAACACGAAGGTGAGCAAGCCAGCATCGCAGGCCCTTCCTCTCATCGCAAGAGAGCTTAGGTTAAGTCCCACTTCCCCATGTTCAGCCCCCAGCGAGTCCCTGCCAGCTGTTTCACGCGCAAGCGTGCAACGTACCCGTCCGCGGCTGCATCCGATCGATCGCCTGCTCCTGCTCCATTGTGAGGCGGTCCCGAGCACCGTGCGAGCGGTCCTCGCTCAGACCCCTCGGGGCTCGCTCTACCGGCATATAGAAAAGCTCCTTCACGCTGGGGCGCTGAAGCGATATGGCTATACATATCAGACGACGAGCGTCGGGATGGCGTGGCTGGCCCAGGAACGAGCCCACCTCGATTGGAACCTGTTTGATCAGCTCTACCCCCCGTTCGCCGACCTCCCCACCCCCTATCATAAGGCACAGCTCGAGTTGATCCTTTCCGCGGTTGTGGTTCGCCAGGCCGGCCTCCGCGAGGACCATCTCGGCGCCTTTGCCGCCATGGGAAGAACCCTATGTGGCAAGACAACCTTAGCACGCATGGCGTGCGCCACCCTCGGTGTCGATCCGGGCGTAAGTCTGATCGATCTTAGTTCTGAATCGGGTCGATCAGTC
>JBBRRM010000075.1:0-9888 GCA_038275915.1 Nitrospirales bacterium | reverse complement strand
AATCACGTCCCCACGACCGACCGTTTCAGCAGAGGCCCATCCACCCGGGCCGCTAGGCCAGCACGCCGCTTGCTTGACAGCGCGCGCGGTATTCCACAGAATCACGGCACGTCGCTCGTAAAGGATAGACACCATGGCGTCATCACCATTTCCACACCTTCCCTCGGCTATAAAAGGCACCACCTTTGAATCCGCCATTCCGACGCAGAGCGTGTCGAACGAAGAATTTATTCCCCTCAACCAGACAGCAGACCAAGCCCGGGTTGAAGACCTCGCCATCGCGTTGGTGGAACGGACCGCTGCTCGACGAGGTCTCACGCGTAGAGATTTTCTGAGAACCACAGGTGGAATGGCGGCGGCTTTGCTGGCCATGAATTCCGTCTTCGGGCGGTTCTTTGCCATCGGCCAGGTCGAGCTTTTTGAGACGGAAGCCTTTGCCGAGCAGCAGGGCGCGCCCTATTTTATCTTCGATGTGCAGACACATTACGTCGGCTCCCATTACGACCCGACAGATGCCGAAGACAATCGAAAGGGCGCTGTCTCCAAGCAAGCGCTGTTGTCGCTGAGGCGACGGATTCGGGAAACAGGACTCAATCCAAAACTTGCCGGCGATCGAGGCACGATCGACGATCTGTCGTGGAAGAATTTTGTGAAAGAAGTGTTTCTCGACAGCGAGACTACCATGGGCCTCATTAGCACGCCGCCTGGGCCTTATCCGCAGGAAGCGGTCGTGCCGCCGAACGAGATGGCCCATATCCGAGACGAGATCAATCGCCTCGCACGATCTCAACGAATGCTCGCGCACGGATTGGTGACACCTCAAATGGGGACAGCTGATTTGGAGTTCATGGCGATGCAGGCTGAGACGCTCAAAGTCGATGCGTGGAAGGGGTACACAGGTTCCTGTCCGAAGGGATTCGATCATGGTTGGTGGATGGACGATGAGCGGATCGCCTATCCCATGCTGGAGCAGGCGCGCAAGCTGAACATTACACGTGTCTGTGTCCACAAAGGATTGCCCCTCGGCCCCGTGCCGGACTACAACCACCCGAAAGATCTGATCAAGGCGGCCAAAGATTTCCCGGACATCGATTTTCTCGTCTATCACTCGGGATTCAAGAGTGCCTCGACGATTGATGAAGTATTTGCCAAGACGGGCGAGATCCCCTGGACCACCGAGTTCTGCCGCATGAAGCAGGCCCAGCCTGGAATCAAGAATATCTATATGGAACTCGGTTCGACCTTTGCGCAACTCGTCACGACCCATCCGGCGGTCTGCGCGCATTTACTTGGGCAGATCATTGAAGCGTTCGGCGTCGATCATGTGCTCTGGGGGACGGACTCCATCTGGTATGGGACGCCCCAATGGCAGATCGAAGCCTTTCGGCGGTTCCAGATTCCGGATCAGTTGATTGAACAGCATCGGTACCTTCAGCTCACGCGCCAGGTAAAGGAACGGATCTTCGGATTGAACGCGGCGCGCGTGTTTGCTGTCGACGCTCAGGCGAGGCGGAATGAGTTGCCGCAGGACGTGTTGGGACAACTTCGAATGAGTTATCTGGAAGAAGGACCGGAGCCGAGTCACAAGGTGTACGGATGGGTGGTGAGTTAGCAATTTTCTCTTGAGACAGATTCACCTGCGCTGGAATCATAGGCCTCAGAGGCATGATGAATTAAAATCCGCAAGAACGGTAAGAGGAGAAGTTCAATGAAGAGTGAAATTCTGTACCCCGGTGCCTTTCCGATGGTGCGGGTGGACCTGGCAGCCGGCGAGCATATCAAGGCCGAATCGGGTGCGATGGTGGCCTGTTCACCGACCATCGACATTGAAAGCAAGATGGAAGGCGGCTTTCTCGGAGCCCTGTCTCGGAAGTTCCTGACGGGGGAGAAGTTTTTCTTTCAGACCTTGCGAGCCAGTCGCGGTCCCGGAGAAGTGTTACTGGCTCCTACGGTGCCTGGAGAAATTGTCATCCTGGAACTCGATGGCGTGAACGAGTACATGGTGCAGAAAGACGGATTCCTCGCGGGCGCCGACGCGATCGTCATCGAAAGCAAAATGCAGAGCTTGAGTCGTGGATTGCTGGGTGGAGAGGGTTTCTTCATTCTAAAAATCAGCGGGAAGGGGACGCTCATTCTGAACAGCTTCGGAGCCATTCACAAAATCGAGTTGAAGCCCGACCAGGAATACATCGTGGACAATAGCCATCTGGTGGCCTGGTCCTCTACGACCTCCTATAATATCGAGAAAGCCACCTCTGGCTGGGTGGCCAGCTTCACGTCAGGCGAAGGATTTGTCTGCCGGTTCCGAGGGCCCGGCATCGTGTACATCCAAAGCCGAAATCCCGGCAGTTTTGGGGCATGGATACGACAGTTCATCCCCGTTTCCGAATAGCGGATGCTGAAAACGCCCGCCAACTTCGTTCTCGGCTCGAAACAATCCTCAACGTATCCCAGAGGGTACGCCTGCGGTTCTTTCTCGCCTGCGGCCTTGTTGGCCGTCGTTTTGAGCATCCGCAAGAGGAATTTCCACTTTCAATAAGTCAATCGTCAACTAACCATGACGCACTTCTCCCCCAACGCCCTCTGTTTCGGCAAGGACTGGCCCGCCAGCGGGGCGCCCTGTTTGGTGCAGGTCGGGGAGGATGGGCTGACGATCACCTTCGAATCTGAGGGAGACGGAAGGGCACAAGAAGCCGTGCCGTTTTCTGCTCTTACTGTTTCGGCAGGCGGACTCGACCACGACCATCTCGTGGTGAAATGGACGAGCGAGCAAGGGGAACGGACGCTGTACTTGAAGAATCCTGATGTGATTCGAGCTTTTCGGGTAGCGGCTCCCGACCATCTCGGTCTTCCGTTTGCACAGGCCGCGGAACGGGTGCGTCAGGTGCGCCACCGGCGCCGACTCGTCTGGGGTCTGGTCGGCGGGGTAATCCTGGCCACGGTGCTGGGCCTCTGGTTGGGAGCCGATCTGTTGGTCGAGGTTGCGGTAAGCCGGATTCCGGTAGAGTGGGAGCACAAGCTGGGGGAATCGGCTTATCGAGATTTCCTCATCCACCAGGAAGTTATGAAAGACGGTCCGGCAGTGACAGCGCTGGGAGAAATAACGCAACGCCTGACTGACCAGATTCCGAATAATCCGTACAAGTTCGAAGTGACCGTCGTGAAGAGTGACGTCGTCAATGCCTTCGCACTGCCTGGTGGGTATGTGGTGGTGTTCACCGGGCTCATGAAGAAAGCAGAGAGCGGAGAAGAAGTGGCGGGCGTGTTGAGCCATGAACTCAACCACGTCCTGCAACGGCATGGGCTTGAACGGATCGTAAAAAATCTTGGTCTGCTCACGGTCGTGGGCATTGTCATGGGTGATCAACAGGGGCTGGTCGGCATCATGAGGCAGCTCGGGGTGGAACTGCTTACTCTCAAGTTCGGTCGAGCGCAGGAGACCGAGGCTGATTTGACGGGATTGCAACTGCTCCAGCGCGCGAAGATCGATCCCTCCGGCATGATCAAGTTTTTCGAACGGCTCTCGGAGAAAGACGAAGGGCGGCTGGAATGGCTCTCTAGTCATCCCATGAGCACAGCCCGGGCCGTCCGATTGAAAATGGAGCTGGCTGCTCTGCCGAAGAGATCACCGGAGCCTTTTACGTTCGATTGGAAGCACGTGCAGGCATCACTCGAATCCCGGCCGGTCGCCGCACCATGAGCCGGCCAGAAACGATTCGGCTCGGCGTCATTGCCGATACCCACGGTCTCTTTGATCCGGCCATCGAAGCACATTTTGCCGGCGTCACCGGAATTCTCCACGCGGGGGACATCGGCGATCGTGGCGTCATTGAGCGGTTAAATAAGATCGCGCCAGTGGTCGCCGTGTCCGGTAATGTCGATGAATATGAAAAGAGCGGATTTCCTCGGCAGGTGACGATCCGTCGGGGAGGCATGAAAATAGCCGTTCGTCATGTGTTGTATGAGAAAGGGAAACTGACGCAAGAGGCTCAAGCCTGGCTGAATCGAGAACGGCCGGCTGTTTGTGTGTTCGGCCATAGCCACCGACCTACGATCGAACAACACGGCCCGACGATCCTGTTCAATCCAGGGTCCGCTGGTCCTAAACGGTTCTCGCTCCCGCGCGGGATCGGACTGCTCATACTGCAGAAAGAAAAAGCCGTGCCTCGCTTCATTCCCTTAAAAGACAAGGCGAGCCGTCACCATGAGCCCTCGTCAACGAAGCGTTCAAAAAAAAGTGGATGAGGTCGAGCCTATAACACTCTCGTATAGCATGTAGTCTTGTGGAAGTAGAACCCATGAGCGGGAAAAAAGTTGTCGCACTGCCCCTAGGTTAGGCTATAATTGCCCCAGTTATGCAGTTATATCGTGCGCCGTGGTACTCACCATCATTAAAGGAGGACATATGAAGAAATTGCTCATGCTCTCAGTCGTAGGGGTGTTTATGGCTACGCAGGGCGGATTGGCATTGGCAGCAGGTAATCCGGACACGGGACCGGGCTGTGGACTCGGCAAGATCGCATGGGAAAATTACCCGCATCAGAAGACGATCGGGGTTCAGACCATGGAAGCCACCACAAACGGGTCGTTCGGCACCAATACGTTCGGAATCAGCAGTGGCACGTCCGGCTGCACCAACGACGGCAAGTTCTGGGCGGAGCACAGGGTCAATGCCTTTGCGGCCCTAAACTTCGAGAATCTGTCCCAGGATATGGCGCAGGGTCATGGTGAGAACCTGGCCTCACTGGCGACGCTCATGGGAGTTCCGGCAGATCAACAGCCGGCGTTTTTTGCCATGACGCAGGAAAAGTATACGTCGCTCGTCTCGGCTGGTGAAACTTCCCCGGTCGCGATGGTGAAGGCGCTCAACGAGGCCGTGGCTACGCATCCGATGCTGGCCCAGGTTTCATTACAGAAGTAACGTTGCCTCCGTGGGGTTCCGGTCTCATGTGCTGGAACCCCACGGGCGTTTCCGGTTCTTGTTGTTCTCCCTCCTGGTCGGCATCTTCATACACACCGGTTCTCATTCTGCCTGGTCGGCTCCGCCAGTTGATGCCTCGTATCTGAACGAGCTCATTGAGCGTGCGGCGGCGACGCATCTCGCCGATGAGCGTGAATGGCAGGTCTTGCTGCACTATCGTCGTACGCTGACGGGCGGTATCAGCAGCATGCAGGACGATCCGGGATTCTTTCTGGCTCCAGAAGGCAAGACAGATTCTCAGGCCGAGTTGGCGGCGACGCTGACCAAATTTTTCTCGGAGGAGCTTGTCGGGCGATCAAAGCAGCCGGCGCAGTGCGCATTTGTCGCGCGGTATTATTGGCTGAATGAGAAGCTCCAGTTCGACGAACGCCGATTGCCCCCGCAGCCCTGCGACCGGTTCACCCGGTGGTATGACGAATTTAATGCGGCCGCCATCACCGTCATCTTTCCCTCTGGATTCATGAATAACCCATCGTCCATGTTCGGCCACACGTTTCTCCGCGTGGACGGGAAGGAGCAAACGCCGCAAACTCGCATTCTCGCCTACACGATCAATTATGCGGCGCAATTGCCGCCCGATGCGGGCCTGGGCTATGCGATCAAAGGTATCTTCGGAGAGTACCCCGGATACTTTTCGACCATTCCGTACTATCTCAAAGTGCAGGAATATCGCGACATCGACAATCGGGATATTTGGGAATACCGATTAAATCTGAGCGCACTCCAAGTGCGACGACTCCTGATGCACACGTGGGAGTTGGGGAACGCCTATTTCGATTACTTTTTTTTCGGCGAGAACTGTGCCTATCACATCCTCTCTCTCATCGAAGCAGCCGAGCCGTCCATCCATCTGCTGGACCGGTTTCCGATGTACACCATCCCTGTCGATACCATTCGGCTGTTGCGGGAGTCGGGACTCGTCGGCGAGGTGGTGTCCCGACCATCCAGGAGCACGTTGGTGCGGCGCAAGCGAGTGTCGATGACGGCGGAAGAGCGTGCCTGGTTCGATCGATTGGTTCAAAACCCCGCAGATTTGCAGGCAGAGGGATTTCACGCGTTATCACCGGATCAACAGGCCTTTGTGTTGGAAACCGCATCGGACTATCTGCTCCAGCATAGTTCGGTCGGAGGAGAGGAAGGCGCTCCCTTTCGAGAGAAGAATCGGACAATCCTACGAGCCAGAAGCGGACTGAAAGTAGCATCCCGTGATGTACCGGTCGAACCATACGTCAAGCAGCCTGATTTGGGTCATGGAACCAGTCGAATCGGGGTGGGGGCGGGATGGCGCAACCATCGGGCATTTGAAGAAGTGAATATTCGTGCAGCCTACCATGACCTCTTGGATCCAGAGCCGGGCTTCACGCCCGACGCGCAGATAGAAATCATGTCGGTGGCGTTGCGCCACTACCATGACGAATCGCAGGCTCGCGTCGAGAGGTTTAACCCGATCAATATTATTTCGCTGGCCCCGATGGATTCCCTCTCGCAGGCACCCTCCTGGAAGGCGAATGTGGGAATGCAGACAATCCGACATCACGGGTGCGAACTGTGCAGCAACGGGGTAGGTAATGTGGGCGTCGGTGCTGCGGCAGAAACGCAGCTGTTCAAGCGCGAAGTCTACTTTGCATTTGCAGAGGCGGAAGCAAACTACAGCAAGGCCTACGAAGAGCGGCATCGTGTCGGAGGCGGTGGAACAGTCGGGATGTTGGCGGACATGACGGATCGCTGGAAGCTGATGCTGTCCGGTTCCTATTTGCGGTATGCGCTCGGAGATAAATCAGACGATATCCGCTGGTTTGCCGGTTCGCGCTATACCCTCTCGCAAAACTGGGCTCTTCGGGTCGAGTACAATCACCGCGATCGGGATAACGACGTCGTATTTTCCGTCCAGGCGTTCTTCTGACACGAGGATCAGTGTCCCTCTTGCCCGTATGAAAGAGTCCTGCTACAAGTGTGACCGTCGAGTCCCCGGAGGCCATTATGAGCCAGTCCGCTGAACCAACCGGCCAACGATCCACCAACTCATCCAGCCAAGCGGTCGCGCCCCATCCGCCATTGCATCAGTACTATAATGCCACGGAGGCCCGGCAGGGGTTTCTCAATGAGCTCTTCAATCGCACGGCCTATCAATATCGCAACATCGATAAGGCCGCCGCATTCGGCTCCGGACTGTGGTATCGCCGCAAAGCACTGCACGAGGCCGGGCTCACGGGCGGCATGCACGTTCTCGATGTCGCCTGCGGACCGGGACTGGTTGCGCAGTGCGCTCTTGATCTGGCGGGACCATCGGGCTCGGTGATCGGACTGGATCCGAGCATTGGCATGTTGCGCGAGGCGCAGAAAAGTCCTTGCCGAAATCTGGTGCGCGGCGTGGGCGAGCATCTGCCGTTTCCCGATCAGAGTTTTGATTTTCTCAGCATGGGCTACGCGCTTCGCCACGTCCCCGATCTCAAGGGTGCCTTTACCGAATATCGTCGCGTGCTGAAACCGGGGGGCATCCTGCTGTTGCTGGAGGTTTCACGGCCCAGATCTGCGACGCTCCGCGCGATCTCCCGCTTCTATATCAAGACAGTCCTAGGAAAGATGTTTTCAGTTGGCACGGGCAATCGCGACATGCAAACGCTGATGGGGTACTGGTGGGATACCACCGAATCCTGCGTGCCGCCTGAACAGATCATCCAGGCACTCAAGGGGGCCGGCTTTGACGACTGTAGCCTGAAGGAATGGTGGAGCGGGTTGCTCCGGGATTATCGGGCCGTAAAAGCCGAGGACCATGCATAACAGGGTTACTCGCTATGGTACGTGAGCGGGTGCTGTCGATCAGGCACGATCATCCCTCGCTTGCCGGCCATTTCCCTGGCTATCCTGTCGTGCCGGGCGTGGTGCTGCTGAACGAAGTACTCGATACTCTGCGGGGATCGGCAGCATCGCTGAAAGTGACGGGTCTACCCATGGTGAAGTTTTCCTCTCCTCTCAAGCCGGGTGAAGCCGTGACCATTCGCGTAGTGGACGAGGGGACCGGTCGGGCAACATTTTCTTGCCATGTCGATGCACGGCTGGTTGCGTCCGGCGCAATCGAGTTTGCGCTCAGCAGAGAGACACAAATGGAACGGCAGTGAGTGCATCCGGCAGTGACACCATTTCGCGGCCGGGGGCTCCATCGTTTCTTTGGTTGGCGCAATCGCTTTCGTCAGTGTGGATAATCGATTGAACGACTATGAATTGTAAACTGATTCGCATGAGCGGATTCCTCTCCCTCTGTCTCCTGCTGCTGGCCGAAAACGTAGCAGGAGCTGCAGTCAAGAGGGCGCCCTCTCAGAGCGATCGTTCGAACAACGCCTGGACTGTCGAGCAGGTGGTCGCCTCGCTGAAGGAAGCGCGTGAGCCCTCCGTCTCGTTTGAAGAAGCGACATACTCGTCATTGCTGACCGAGCCGCTGATCGTGCGCGGCACATTGCGCTTCACGCCTCCGTCGACGCTGGAGAAAGAAGTGCGGGAACCATATCGGGAACGATACATCATTGAAGGAGACCGGGTTACCTTCGAGAGCGAACGAAAGCACACGAAGAAAACCATTTCACTCGAAGACTATCCGGCGTTGCGCAGTTTGGTCGAAGCGTTTCGAGCCAGCTTCACCGGTGATGTTGAACAGTTAAAGAGGATCTATGAAACCACCGTTGAAGGGACCAGCCGTCAATGGACGTTGCTGCTTCGTCCACACGATCCGATTGGAAAATCCGTGGTCGATTATATGTTGTTGTCGGGGTCTGAGGGGCGCATTGTCACTATTGCGATCCGTGCGCCCGACGGTGACCGCTCGGTGATGACCCTCCGACGGGGACACAGTAAATGAGAGCATCGTGGTGGCCGGTGCTCGGTTGGGTCGTTCTCTTCTCTGGCGCACTCTGGCTCACCGCCACCCGCCTGTCGGTCCATAGCGAACTCGGCGACCTGCTTCCCGAAGGGACCACGCCTACGCAACGGCTGTTGCTCACTCAGGTGCGCTCGGGCCTGGCCGGTCGTCTGATGCTCCTGGCTATCGAAGGCTCGCAGCCGGATGAACTGGCGAGGCTCAGCAAAGCACTGGACAAAGATCTACACGAGCACCCTCAGATCGATTTTGTGGGCAATGGAACGCAGGGGCTATCGCCCGAAGAACGGCAGGTCTTGTTTCGCTCGAGGTATCTCCTGAGCCACACGGTCAGTGTCGATACGTTTTCGGTACACTCATTACATGCCGCACTTGAACAACGGCTCGACGATCTTCGCTCTCCTCTCGCCTCGATGATCAAGGAATATATTCCGGGCGATCCCACCGGGGAGTTTCTTGGGATTCTCCAGTCTTGGTCTGGATGGGAGGCGCCGACAACCCATCGTGGTGTCTGGATGTCGGCCGATCGCCATCGAGCATTGTTGGTCGTGGAAACCCGCGCTGCCGGGTTCGATACCGAGGCGCAGGAAGCGATTCAACAGGATATCCGGGCGTCGTTTCAGCGGCTGCTCGATCAGCCGTCACCATCGGCCCGGTTGCTCATGAGCGGCCCCGGAGTGTTTGCGGTCGAAATCCAGCGAACCATCGAGCGGGAAGTGTGGTGGCTCTCGGCAGTGGCGGCTACGCTGGTCTTCCTCTTTCTCTACGTGAGCTACCGATCGCTGACGCTGGTCTTGCTCAGTCTGATTCCGCTCTCGAGCGGGATTCTCGCCGGCATGGTCGCCGTGAATACGTGGTTTGGCTTTGTTCACGGGATTACATTGGGATTCGGCATTACGCTATTGGGCGTGGTGGACGATTACCCCATCCATCTGTTCAGTCACTTGAGCCAGCGGAGCGCTGCTCAAGCGACGATGCAAACGATCTGGCCCACAATGCGCCTGGGAGTTCTGACCACGGCGATCGGGTTTTCCTC
>JBBRRM010000074.1:0-9934 GCA_038275915.1 Nitrospirales bacterium | reverse complement strand
ATATCGTCCACTTCTGCTTTTATCCGATCGCCGGGCTTGAACGCGCAGGCGCCGATGCTGAAGCCGGACCCTGCGGCGGTCTCATCCTTCTTTTGTATTTGAGTTTCCTGCTGATCGGTGGTCTTCTCTGCCGGCTGGGGGTCTGTTGCGGATTGTCCTTTTGCGATCGGAGCCGCGCTGCAGTCCAAATTCGAATCTTTATTCACCAGCAGCCGCACCTCACTTCCCGCGTCATCATCCTTCACGAAGTAATACTCACCGTCGATTTTGAGAATTTCTCCGGAAAGCGATGCCTTCGCTCCGCCAATCGTGACTTGTGCGTCTTGATCGGCCTTTTGATCGGCCTTTAGATCCACTCCATATGCCGCCGGAATGATCCCGAGGCTGAAGGCTGCTACAGCAGTTAGACATAATAGGCGTCGCATGATGAGCCCACGGTTCATAGCTTGATTTTTGCCATGCCGGAAACTAGAAAACCCACCTCGTGCCCGCGTCATGACTTCCTCATAGTGGTCACCAAACCATTGGTCATTGTCACACTCGCCGCTTCCATTTGCTCCTCCGTCTCCGCAGATTATGTTGTGAGCGGCACCCGTTCTATAGTTGAGCAAAGGGGATACCATCTGTCCCCAAAAACCGTTTCCTGCCTATCTTCAGCCACATATAGAACCGACATACACGAAGTGGCCGGTTCGCCGTCGTGAACCCTGTTCCAGAATCTAATGAGAACGAGCCAACTCTCTGTTTTTACGGAGTATGTCAACCGTGACAAGTTGTCTGTCCAGGGACAAAATGTCCGAAATTACAGTCAAATCTCGTCCACTAAGTAAGGTGCAGACTTTCCCAACCTCGGTTTAATGAAGACTCTTCAAAATTAAAGAAATGTATCGCTGGGCGGGAATGAGAAACAATTAGGTGGATAATCGAAAAGCCGACGAACAAGGTTGGTACTGGTATCGAAAGGACGAAAAGCAGAATCAGCTGCTGATGGCCGCCCGTGAGATTGGAGAGCAGACGACAGCCTGGTGGCCGAGCGGTCGATCGGACATTAATATTCCTGGCGAACGGGCGAGAGCATTGGCGCGTCCGGTGCCACAATGCGCTGGCCAGCTCGGTTTTTCTGCTCTTCTGGTGTGAGGGTTCCTCACATATAAATTCACCGTCACACTAGTAAAGAGACTAGGTATCTCTACTGGCTCCTTTGGGGCATGATGTGAGTGGCACAAGCTCTCACTCACGAAACGGCTATGCGATGAAACCCATCCATGCCTTAGCGGAAGCGGCCGTGCTCGAAATGGTGGAACGAGTCGGCCCCTGCTCCCTGGACGATCTTGTCAGCCTGCTTCCACATTTCAGTTGGGGATTCGTATTCGCTGCGGTCGATCGGATGTCAAGGGATGGCCGATTGGTAATTCGCCAAGTTGGATACTTGACGTATCACATCGCTCGTTCTCCGCAGCATGTTCCACCGCCTTTTTGTTCCTCCTCGAAGGATACGCGATAAATTCTCGGTCTATGCTGTTGCGGGCACGGATATTTTGTAGCAAGTACCTATCCGATCGTATGCCGATCGTCCCAGGCCACAATGAATTGTCTCCTAAAGACTTTTAGTCTTGTCACTCTCACAACACTCCTTCTAACCTGCGCTACGCCCTATCAACCCATGAGTCATAAAGGGCGCTTTGAAGAGACCGAAATCGAAAAGGATATGTTCCAGGTTGTATTTATCGGAAAGACCTATGCCAATCTGACCACTGTTGCTGGATACTGGGATCAACGGATCCAAGAGATTTGCCAGTTGCGCGAGAAAGTTCCGCAGGTCTTAGATGTACAAGCTAAAAAGACACTAACCAGATTTCAAGGTGGCAATCTTCATTACCAGCCTTCTCAGCTCGGCCATATCCGCTACATCTCCGCTATCGTTAGGCAAGGAATCGAGGGCGACTTTAATGCGCAGGCGAACACGGAGGTGTTTCCCGTATTCATGCCTTCGCCCATATCTAGCCCCATACACCGGGTCGCCGTTCTGTCGCTGTCTGAAAGTTTCGGCACCGATATCCCCGCACGGCTCGACTACACGGTGGCATTCATTCGTGCGAAACGTCCTGACTTGGTTTTCGTTGAGCGTGAGTCCTCGGACACAGTCGTCGAGGAACTGAAGTTGCAATATGGTGGCAGGGTCAATGATGCAACGAGGCAGCGTATTGGGAGAATGGTGGGCGCGGACAGCTTGCTATTCTATAGAATTCTTCCCATCGATACGACGCGCACAGGTGTGATCCAGTCGAGCGGCGGTACCGTTTCGGGGGGACTAGAGGTCGACCTGATTCGGGTTTCGACCGGAACAAGTCTGTTCCGCCAGACTGTGACAGCCAAGACATTGTTCCCTCGTCCGAGCCCAGGGAAATCGTGGAGCGAAGCGGAGGTGATTCGAGCCCACGGAATTGCATCCGAGGAGGCAGCAGCCTATGGATTTTCTGCTCTGGGGGCCTCCCTCGGAGTGAACCCATTAGGAATAATCCCTTTTTCTGAAACTGGATTGGTGAGGGATGTGTTGCCCTCCAGTCCCGCAGAGACAGCAGGACTTCAAAAGAGAGATAAGATCGTCTCTGTCAACAACCGGCAATTTCGTTCTTGGACCGATCGTATAGACCTGCCTGCTACGATGACCGTCTTGCGAGAAGGCAAAGAACTGGACCTCACGGTTTCTTCACGTTGACGAACCTATAAGAGTGTTTTGGGAAAGCGACTGCTAGTGCGTCTCCCCACATCTTCACGGGCCAGGTCAGCGGACAATTTCTTCGCGCCTGCCACCCCCACCCATCGCTTCGCATCAAGGAATGCGCGCGTTTCTCGAAGGAGGCTGCAACGACTACAAACTGCAGGTAAGGTGGTATACTTCACGACCAATAGGCAGATACGGAGGGAAGACCAGTGAGAACGTGGCCTGGAAATCCCTATCCATTGGGAGCCACATGGGATGGCGAGGGAGTCAACTTTGCCATTTTTTCCGAGAATGCCACGGGTGTGGAACTCTGCCTGTTCGACGGACCCGACTCGGACACAGATTCGGCGTGCATTCGAGTCGAAGAGCAAACTGATCAGGTTTGGCACGTGTACATTCCGGGGCTCTGGCCCGGACAGCATTATGGATATCGGGTCCATGGCCCGTATGAACCAGAAGCCGGGCACCGCTTTAATCCGAACAAGCTCTTGATCGACCCCTATGCCAAATCCATCGCCGGCACGATCCAGTGGTCCGACGCCATGTTCGGCTACACAATCGGGGATCCCAAGGCCGATCTCTCATTCAACACCCGGGACAACGCCGGGAACATTCCGAAGTGTGTCGTCATTGATCAGGCGTTCACCTGGGGCGGAGATCATCTGCTCAAGACGCCCTGGGACAGAACGATTATCTATGAAGTGCACGTCAAGGGCTTCACTGCCCGACACCCCGATGTCCCGGAACCTATGCGGGGAACCTATTCCGCCCTGACAACGCCCGCCGTAATCGACCATTTGCTTGCTTTGGGGGTGACCGCCGTTGAGTTGCTACCCGTCCAGCATTTCGTCCGCGACAAACACCTGTACGATCGTGGCCTCACAAATTACTGGGGCTACAACACCATCGGCTTTTTTGCCCCCGATATTCGCTACGCGGCATCGCCGGTGCGAGGCCGCCACGTGCGGGAATTCAAGAGCATGGTCAAGACCCTCCACAGCGCGGGAATCGAGGTCATCCTGGACGTGGTCTACAACCATACGGCGGAAGGCAATCACCTCGGTCCCACCCTGTCGTTTCGAGGGGTCGACAATGCCATCTATTACCGGCTGACGGCGGACAACAATCGCTATTACACGGACTATACGGGATGCGGGAACACGCTCAACGTCAAGCATCCCCGGACCCTGCAACTCATCATGGATAGTCTGCGTTACTGGGTCACGGAGATGCACGTGGACGGATTTCGTTTCGATCTCGCCTCCGCGCTCGCGCGAGAAGAGCATGCGGTCGACCGGCTGAGCGCGTTCTTCGACATCCTCCACCAGGATCCCATCCTGTCCCAGGTCAAGCTGATCGCGGAGCCCTGGGACGTGGGCGAAGGCGGCTATCAGGTTGGCAACTTTCCGGTCGGCTGGGCCGAGTGGAACGGCAAGTACCGGGACACCATCCGGCGGTATGTGAAAGGGGATGGAGGACAGGTGGCGGAGTTGGGATACCGGCTGACCGGCAGCAGCGACCTGTACAGTATGAGCGGGCGGCGCCCCTTTGCGAGCGTCAATTTCATCACGGCGCACGATGGATTCACCCTCCACGATCTCGTCTCATACGACCACAAGCACAACGAAGCGAATGGTGAAAACAACTGTGACGGAACGGACGACAACCTAAGCTGGAATGGCGGCGTCGAGGGGCCGACGGCCGATCCTGCCATCAACGACCTCAGAGAGCGACAGAAGCGGAACTGCCTAGCATTGCTCCTGCTCTCGCAGGGTGTCCCAATGATCTGCGGGGGCGACGAGATCGGCCGGACGCAGCAGGGCAACAACAATGCGTACTGCCAAGACAATGAGCTCAGTTGGTACGACTGGAAACTGGACCGTGCGGCCCGGGAGTTGATGGTATTCACGCAACGTCTTGTTGACCTGCGGAAGAACCACCCGGTTCTCAGGCGTCGGCGCTTTTTTCAAGGACGCCAGATCCATGGATCGGAGGTCAAGGATATTTCCTGGTTGCGTCCTGATGGGCAGGGAATGACCGACGAGGATTGGAACAGTGGCTCTGTCCGCTCCCTCATGCTTCGTCTCGCCGGTGATGCCATGACGGAAACCGATGAGAAGGGCCGGGCGATTGTGGATGACACCTTGCTGATTCTCCTGAATGCGCATCATACGCCTCTCCCCTTCACATTGCCGGCGCACAAACGGGGAGTTCGGTGGCACCAGCTCCTGGACACAGATGCGAGGGGAGTGTCCCCGAAGTACGTGACGGTGCTGAAAGGCGGCGAACGGTTCGAGGTCGAGGCGCGGTCGGTGCGGGTGCTTCGATTGAGGCCTGCAGGCTACACTCGACGGGATCTCTGATCCGTCGTACACCGCGTGATAATCAGCGGCAGGGGCCGCTCCTAGGCGAACAATTGCGTTGCCGGCGATCCTCGCTCGCCAGCCGTTACCCAACTTGGTGCATTACTCAGATGGTGGCGTGCAGTACGCTTCCGGTGCATATGTGCAGATCCTAAAACAGCATCAGATGATCCCGAGCATGAGGGACTTCACTCGGAGCTCAGCCATCGTTTTTTTAACTCGTCGACGACATCCTGCACCGTCATTCCTGAACCGTGGGAGTCTACTGCGACATCCTTAGTGGTAGCCTGGGGCCAGCGCCGGACCGAATCTATGCGATTTCTCCCGCGAGGTGTTTCATATATTCTCATTTCGTCGCCTTCACACTCCAGGACGGTGTTGCCGGTAAAGTGACGATCGATCAGTGATTCGAAGTAGGCGATGAGCTCGGCTCTCAGGTCTACTCGCGCTCGATCGAGTACCTTCACGAGCGACTTCTTATTTCTTTGGGCCATGACGTATCCTGATCTTCGATTAAAGATGGTGCCGTTAGGAGCCGGCGCGGGCCGCCTTTAGAGCGGCCGTCCACCAGAGCAAGTCCCGGACGTGCGCTTTACGAGAATGAGGTTGGCAAACTTGCGGCACGGCTTGATAAGAGAAGGGCATCGAAAAGTCACGAAGGTCGAGCATTTGGGCTTCGATTCCGGCGCGCTTCTGGAGGTGCCTCGCTCCCCTCCTGGCTGTGGCCTTGGACAATCGGCATAGGATCCGATAGGTCCTCGCACCAAAATATCCATGCGCGCAAATAGCAAAGACCGGGAATCTATCGCGCATCCTTCGAGGAGGAACAAGAAGGCGGTGGAGCATGCTACGGAGAACGAGCGATGTGATATGTCGAGTATCCAAGTTGGCGAATTACCAATCGGCTATCCGTTGACATCCGATCGACCGCAGCGAATTCGGATCCCGAACTGAAATGTGGAAGCAGGCTGACAAGATCGTCCAGGGAGCAGGGGCCGACTCGTTCCACCATTTCGAGCACGGCCTTTTCGACTAAGGCGTCGATGGGTTTCATGGCATAGTCGTTTCGTGAGTGAGAGGCTTGTGACACTCACATCATGCCCCAAAGGAACTAGGACAGAGACCTAGTTCTTTTACTAGTATGATGCTGAATATATATGAGAGGGAGATTCACAACACGAGGCAGGCTTACAGGGAAGGGCCTAGAACTCGATGCTAACGAGCTCGAGGAAATGCGCACAAAGCGGCGCACTCACTTGCCTCGGTGGACCGTTTCCTAGTGCAGAAAGACAGCCTTGGAACAGGTCTAGGGCGGATGCTTTAGCTGATCCAATCATTCCCTCCGTCGAGTCACCGTGATCATGGAGGAGGTTCCACCGGCCCAGCCCATTCGCCTGCTTCCAGAAACTTGATCAATTCACCGTCACAGAGTGACCCGGTATCGCGAAAGATCGCAGAAAGCTCATGCCCAGGTTCGCCCAGTACGCGCACCATTGTTGGGGTTGCGGGGAACGTCGCCCTACGCCAGAAGTACCATCCTGGGCTCGTCGGATTTTGCGTGGTCCATTTCATATAGGTTGCTCCAGTGAACCGAACCATTCTCTCCCACCCTCTTATCGAGAGACGCCTCGGCACACCCACAATTGTCGATAGTCTGACGGTTCTGGCTCCACGTGGTATCTGGGCAATGCCCTAGGACAGTGGGCAGCCGATAAACCAAGCTGTTACGCCTAAAGACAGGCATGACCAGCAAAGATCAGATTTAACTGTAGGCAACCGCTCACACATCGGCTAGGGGGATTGCTAGTCAGAAAACAGCGGTTTTCCAGACACGTTCATTATCAGAGACACGCACGGCGTGGATGCTCATGAGATGGGACGATAGCTGATGATCCCTTGCTAGCCCAGATCATTCATGACGCCTCGTACACTTCGAAGAGAGAAACAGCGCACGCCGTCTGTTGTCTCTGCGGCCTCTTCCGAGTTGAGGCGAGAGATCTCCTCGATGAGGAACGGTGGGTCACGCGGCATACGTATTGGAAGACGTATGGTGTGGATCCTGTCGAGTGCCTCTCACTCTCACCTGTTGTCCCCGATGTTCCCCGAGTGAAAGACAGCACGAGGAATGCAAAATCATCGGCGGGTCAGACGCGGCATAGGCCGGAAAGAGGCGTCGGGCTCGGTAAGGAGGCCATCCGTGAACCGGACAGTTTGTCTTGGCCTAGACATTTAATCCTGCAGATTCTCCGCACCTGTCTTCATCAAGGATCCGATCTTAGTCTCAAGACTAAGCCGTCGAACTACTGCAACTAATTGGAACATATGGGGCACCCAGTATTCAGAAAGGAAACAAGAAGAGAACATCCGAAGTTTGTACTCTCCTGGCATCGCCTTTGCGATGAAACCGATCATGTTCCTGACGAGGCCGGCAGATACACGCGCTTATTTTGACGAAGAAGGGCATCCCATGTCTCAATTAGCGGTACAAACTCTGTGGCCTCAGATGGCGGGCGATGGGGTGGACCCGAAGGTGAAAAGCAAACCCAACCTGCACTTCGTGGACCGCGTGACCGCCCAAGAGCGCGTGCGCGACTTCCACCGGATGCCGCACCTCGCCAAGGAGGACGCGGCAATTGAGCGGGTGGCCTGGGCCATAGTGCTCGGCCTGTTGTGCACGGCGATCCGGCTGGCAGGGGTGCTATGAGGGAGCGCGGGTCCGCTGGACGCGAAGGACACATCCAATTGCATTGGCGTACTTTTACAGAGGCGCTGAGGCAGTGGGTCGAGAGCACGCAGGCGCTTGTCTGGACGGATTATTGGAGCAATCTCGGTCGTGCGGTGAGGGAGTGGAGGGGCCGCCCATAATTTATAATACAAAGGCCGCCCTCGACAGGAGCACGCAGCTATTGCTCGCCATCATTGGGCAGATCATGATGGCGTCTGGCCTACTTCATCCTCATGGGGTCCTGATACACCATCAGGTGCGCATAGGGCGTCCCATCAAACATGATGTACACTCCTGACGGATTGGGGACGGTCGGAAGTTTCGTCGTCGTGGACTCAAACGGCCACATAATCATCCAGTGCGGTGGCTCTTTGACGGTTTTCGCGCCGTCCCCGTTCATCACCACCTGCCCTCCCTTTTCAAAATGGGAACCGCCGCGTGCCATGTAGGCAATGCCCGGAACGGTGTTGGTAGGTTTGGGGGCGTTGTTCATCAGATCAGTCATCCACTGATGGCCGGCGGCATCCCAGCACATGGGGTACGGGGCTGGCAAATTCAAGACGGTGGGCACGCAGATGAAGCCGTTGGTGCCTTTCTTAGTTTCCGTGAGTGTGCCGTCTGTCCCGTAGATCATGACGCTGGCGGCTTTCGTGATATGGGAGGGCGCGGCACTGAGGGCGAGCTTCACCTGTTCGTGTTCAGACAGGGACTTCACATCTTTCACTGTCGCTGGCTTTTTATCTGCCATGGCGTGGAGAACGCCGGAGAACCCTACCGTCAAGGACAGTGCCGCCACCAGACTGCGAACAATTATTTTCTGCATGGTGACCTCCTCGCAACGAGTGATGATGGACGCTTACTTCTTCTTCGCCACAATCTGCTCCTTGATCTTGTCGTAGGTCGCTCAGACGAATGCTTAGACAAGGTTAGTTTGATCAACGGTTCTGGTCGATCCATCGCTTTGCCTTCCTGAGGGCAATACTATCGGCGTCCTTGGAACTTTTGCAGATTTCAGTTAATTCACCCCCTACAGTTTTGAACAATTCTTGGTTTCCACCTGATTTCCATATGAGGGCCAGGGGCAACCAGCGGGCATCCGTCAGGCTTTGAGAGCAGACTTTAATGTTGTGATCGCTGTATGAAACCCATTCGATCATCATGGCCTTCTGATCTCCCACATGTTGGAAACTGTCGCTTGTTCGAGGGACCTGCTGTCGGGTTGGGGGCGCTGGTTGCTCACAGGAGCATTTCCGCCCATTCCTGCACCAACCGTTTCACATAGTGCGTGAGTCGAGCGTGCGTATGCCTCTCAACGAGCAGTGACTCCAGACCCGACTCCTGACTTCGTACCCACCGCACGATAGCAGCAGTTACATAGATACTTTGGTGATTCGGCAGATGGATGGTGAAGGAGCACGTCTCCCCGACTCGAAGCGGCAAGTCCCCAGAGAGACGCCACCCGTTCGAGAGATTCCATATTGTGCCGCGACCCTCAAACAGGCCGGCGTGGTAGGTCACGGGACAACACACAGGGAAGCGATGGAAGGGGCGAATCGTGAAAGGCATAGGAGCCTCGCAGGGAGGGGTATTGTAGGTGGGCGTTCAGAGACGTGCAAGAGGGCTGAATGGGGAAAAGTATATGCTAAACATAAATACATGTATTCTACCGAGTAGTCCTCCGCACTGTAGGATCCAATTATGGATTAAGGCGATAGGTCAGCGTACATCTCCCTTCCTCAATGGGCTCGCCGTAATAATCACCACACGTCGTCCCGTCAAGCTTGCGCCTGTGAGGTGCCGCACTAACTCTATGGTTGTGATTCCGTGATCCCACTTGGGCAGGCCCGATCCTCCGCTTCTGTCCGGTCGCCTTGAAACACCACCATAATACATGCGGGTCAACTGGGACCTTCCCCTTCGGCCTGCGCAAAGGCTTATGGCTGACAGGGAGTCCCCTCGCTCTGAACGGCACTAAACTCGGAATTCAACGCTCACAATTTCCTGTTCCGCGTCCAGCCAATCTCCCACGGCACAACCTTCTCGGCACCCCCGCTGGACATACAATTCATAGGCCCGTGTGGTGATGCGAGCGTGCAGATCGTCGAACGAGGATTGCGCGTG
>JBBRRM010000073.1:0-10032 GCA_038275915.1 Nitrospirales bacterium | reverse complement strand
GGCGGAATATCGGGCCAATCAGGCGTCTTACCTGCGCAAGCTTGACCAACTACGAGCTGACCTGAGTGATCGGGTCTCACGCCTTGCCGATCGGCGATTCATCGCCCATCACCCGGCCTGGCCGTACTTCGCACGGCGCTTTGGGTTCCAGATCGTCGGGACGATCCAACCGCAATCCGGCAGTGAGCCTTCGGCGCTTCAGCTTCACGACCTCATAGCAAAAATCAAAAAAGACCGGATCAAGGTCGTGGTCTCGGAGATTCAGCTCAGCCAAAAGGTTCCGGAAATGCTGGCCAAGGAAACCGGTGCACGCGTAGTGGTGCTTACCACTCTCCCCGGAGGACTCCCACACACAGAGACCTATCTCGACATGCTCCGTTATAATGTGCTCCAATTGGCCAACGCGTTGGAAGCGGCCTAGCGGTTGCTAGGCATCGATTTCAACGACTTAGACTGAGAGGAGCCCTCCCCGACGTGGCGAGTCCGTTGTCCCCTATCATTCATTTCGATCATGCTACCTTTGGGTTCCCCGGAGTGATTGCCCTCGAGGACATCTCGCTCGAGATTCAATCCGGTGAGTTCGTGGGGGTCATCGGGCCTAATGGATCAGGAAAAACCACTCTCTGCCGTGCTGTCCTCGGCTTAATGGCGCCCCTAAAAGGTCATCTCAAAATCTTCGATTGTGCCTGTGACGAGCTACGCTGTCACCACCGGGCCAAAATCGGCTACCTCCCTCAGAAGGGGGTGGTTGATCGTAACTTTCCCGTCACGGTACTGGAAACCGTGATGATGGGACGGTATGGCGCATTAGGTCTATTCGCGAGGCCATCGGGAAATGATCGCAAGATTGCGCTGGACGCCCTGGCTCATGTGAGGATGGAGGGGCATCGAGACAGCGCGCTGGGACACCTCTCCGGAGGTCAACAGCAACGGGTTTTCATTGCGAGAGCCTTAGCTCAACAACCACAAGTATTACTGCTCGACGAACCGACGACGGGACTGGATATCACAACACAACATAATGTCGTCGAGTTGGTGCAACACCTGCACCAAGAATTGGGCTTGACGGTCCTTTTGATCACCCATGACATCAATATGATTCGTTCGCGGGTCGACAGGCTCGTACTCCTCAAGACCCGTCTCTATGCCGCGGGGCCTGCAGCCGATGTCCTGAAACCAGAAATCCTCAGTCAGGTCTATGGGAAAGACCTGGTCATCACGGAGCGAGACACCATCATCGTCGAAGACTATCATCATCACCACTGACCATTCTCCACGATGCTTGAACTTTTTACCTATGATTTCATGCAACGCTCCCTCCTCGCTGCCGCGTTGGTAGGCGGCCTATGTTCTGTAATCGGGGTCTTTGTTGTCTTACGCGGGCTGGCGTTCGTTGGAGCCGGTACGGCGCATGCCGCGTTTGCAGGAGTGGCGCTGGGATTTTTAATGGGCTGGCCACCCCTCCTGATGGCCATGATCTTTGGTCTCGCCACAGTCTGGATCACGGGATGGGTGGAAGAAAAAGGCCGGATGAAACTGGATGTGTCGATCGGAATTCTCTATACCACGACCATGGCTCTCGCCATTTTGTTCATCGGCCTGATGAAAACTTATAATGCAGAAGTCTACGGCTATCTGTTTGGGAGCGTCTTGTCGGTCACAAGTGAGGAATTGCGCATGATTGGGGGGCTGAGCATCCTGGTGCTCGGTCTTATCTCATTGTTCTCGAAGGAATTATACTTTATCGCCTTCGATCAGGAGATGGCGGAAGCCTCCGGCGTTCCAGCGAGACGGATCTTCTTCCTTCTGTTGACCCTGATTGCCCTTACGGTTGTGGTGTCGCTCAAAACAGTGGGAGCCATTCTGGTATTTGCCATGATCCTCATTCCAGCCTCTACGGCCTATCAACTCACCCATAGCCTCACGACCTTGACGTGGTATGCCGTCCTCATTGGAATTGCTTGTTCGGTCGGCGGGGTGCTCATCTCTGCTGCCTGGGACATTCCGTCGGGCCCCGCAATTGTCTTACTCTCCACAGCGGTGTTTTTTTTGTCCGTCCTACTATCCCGGAAGAGACGGCGCCAACCTCAGATCGCCACTGTATAGGAAGAACGGAAAGAGTCGCCGCAACTTCCTGAATGAACGGCGCAAACTTGGTTGCAGAAGACGCCAGATTTCCTGCCGAAGCGGGATACTTGCAGGGAAGGACCAGGTAGGTGGAATCGGCCTCGTAAACCTGGAGCATCAAGGCTCATGCTGCTTTCCAAGAAGTTCAATAAGATTGGATGAATTTGAACACCGAGAATTGAGGGTCTGCGCCAAAGCACAAGCAAACACGTTGATGATTGCAACACTTAGGTAGTTCCGGTATATTCAGCTCCCCTTTTGAAGAAATGCAATCGTTCCAGGTTTTTATTTACAAGGAGGATAGTATGAAATCAGCGGGCTTTCGAGTGAGGATTATTTCTATCATGCTTGGCCTAGGAATCACGGTTGCGACTTCGGGCCTGGTGTGGGCAGCGGACGATATGTCTTGGAAACATGAGGGAACTGCACCAGAAGGCAAGTGGACGGCCGGGTTTCGAGCAGGGATCGCACTACCCACTCAAGAGCTCGTTGATAACACGAATACCAGTATCGGGCCCGCTATCAATTTCCTCACCACTTACGGCTTGAACAAGTGGATTAACTTGGGGGCGATGTTAACGTGGCAACGACACTCCATTGACGTCCAGGATCCAAAATCTGACCTGGCGTCACTGAACACCGTGACGCTATTGCCCCTATACATGGAATTTCGCCCGGGACATTTTGGGCAGATCCAACCCTATGTGTCTACCGGTATCGGCGTGAATATTAATTCGGCAAGTGAATCAGACGCGGTGAAGAGAAACAACGTCACCTTAAGCCCTGGCAACACATTTGCCTGGCGTGTCGCTGGTGGTCTCGATTACCCGATTACTCAGCATTTTCTGTTAAATACTGAGTTTGCCATGAATCGGAATCGCGGAACTCTTGAAACGAAACAAGGCGGAGCAACAGACAAGAGTCCGTTCGATGCCTCGAGCATGAATATCCTGTTCGGCGTCAAATACATATTCTAGATTCGAAGCGACCCCCGAGAGATATTACTCTGCTTGCTGTAAAGCACCAGGGTAATATCCCGGGTGACAGTCTCATCGATCAGAGTATGCACCGCCACCGTTCGTAGTCCCCAATCGCACAGACCGTTACACCACAACTCAATAGACCACAGAATACTTCGACGCCTGCAACGGGCTTCGCGGACTTTCAGCCGCCATGCATCGTCCAACTTCGAAGGCCCCAGAAGGTCTTTTTCCCCCTGTGTCCTGACGATGAGTTCACGTGTGAACATAGCCTCTGCTCAAAACGATCCAGAGAAACGGACGTTTGATTACGACAACGACGACAAAGCATGCCCAGCCTGCCAATTCGAATCGTTTCGGAGGCGTGCAAAATCTCCGTTCGCAAAATGAACAGGGACAAACGATCGGGAAAGGAGAGTGGTGGGCACAAACTATTCTGATCGAGGATGTTTACTTCGACTCCAGACCATGCCGGTCTGTTCCTTCGAGCTAAAGCCGAGCTTTTCATAAAATCCAGGCATGCGGGTACAGAGCCAGATGAGCTCGACTTTCTTGAGGCGAGGGTGGTGCAAGATACGCTGCACGATATCCGTGCCTATGCCCTGACCCTGGTAAGCCTTATCAACGATCACATCCCAGATGGTCGCCCGGTAGACGAAGTCCGTGAGTACCCGTCCAAATCCAATCAGCACGTCACCGTCCCAGGCTGTCACGGCCACGTCAGTGTGGCGCAACATCTCACGTGCGTCCTCAAGAGTCCGTCCTTGAGCCCAAGGCGCTTGATGGTAGAGGCGGACGAGCTTGACAGGGTCGAGGTCCTTCTTTTCAGCGAAGGTGATGGCGGGCTTGAGGGTTGGGGGCATCTTGTACTAGATTATCTCCTAGTTATAGTATCCCAATTCACGCGGAGTGTACGAGGAACATCATGACAACGCAAGTCCGTAGCTGCCCGAAGTGCTTTCAACTCATGTGGCTCACAGAAAATGATTATGAACTCCTTGACGAGGCGACCATCCGAGCCAAATGCCCTCACTGCGGGTCAACCGTTCGCTTCACGCTTGTCTCCCAGGGGGCCAATGCTGCAGGCCCAAAGATGGGCCACTGACCGTTTCGCGGAGTCTCAGTCCTGAGTTTTGAGTTGAGGCCAAACTCAGCACTCAGCATGTCCAACCCAACACTTCAGTCACATTCCACGTCCTGAGCCATCCAGCTCCGGCTTATTGCCGGGCAGAATCTTATTCAGGGTGGATCGATATTCGCCGGTTCGCTTCTCATCAAGCCGACCGATTTCAATTTCTTTATCTCGCTGCATTCGCTCTAAATGATCGAGCACTGAGAGGAGTGGCTGAACGGAACCGAACAGTCGACCGACCTCGAAAGCCTCAAGCGATTCCACAAATAATTCGGTCAGGCCTTTATATGGAGTTCCGGCACTCTGGCTTCGGAACCGGGACACAATTTCTTCATACTCCTCGACCGCCTCAAAATTCGGCTTGATCCCCGACGGCACCGCCGACAAATGGACAATCGCCGGCAATTTCACCGCGTAAATCTTCAAATGCGCAACCAATCCTCCCATCACATCGAGCACGGCATCCGTCTGCATAAATTCATCTTTCAAGGCGGATTCGGTACGCCAAGTTGAGGACCAGTCAAGATTTTCGAGCCGCAGGAAAAGGCGTGAGGCCGTCGAGGGCCTGAACCACTTGTTCCATATCGGCAGGGAAAGGCTTTGTATATTCTTGAAACTCTCCAGTAGAGGGGTGGTGGAAGCCTAGCGTCCTCGCATGCAACATCACGCGGGGAATCTCGACACTCTCAACCGCGCAAACTTTCTTCCCGCCATAGGTCTGGTCGCCCAGAATTGGATGGCCCAGTGAGGCCAGGTGAACACGAAGCTGGTGAGTCCGTCCTGTTCGCGGATATAACAGCACATGGGCAGCGAGTTTACCGAAACGATGGTCAACCTTGTATTCCGTCACGGAATCTTTAGGGCGCGCCGATTGGGCAGAAAACTTTTTCCGTTCCTTCCTGTCACGGCCAATCGCGAGGTCGATCAACCCATGCCCCTTCTTCGGCAGGCCTGAGATAAGAGCCTCGTACACCCGGGTGATCGTGTGATGTTTGAACTGGGCTGAAAGTGCACGATGAGCCTCATCTGTCTTCGCAATCACCATGACGCCAGAGGTATCTTTGTCCAGCCTATGAACCAGTCCTGGTCGCTCCTTTCCCCCAATCGTCGACACGGTGCCGCCGGACGTCTGAAAATGATGGAGGAGAGCATTCACCAGTGTCCCGGCCCAATGACCCGGCGCAGGATGAACGACCAGACCGGCTGGCTTATTGAGGAGTAGCAACACCTCGTCCTCATAGAGAATCTCGAGGGGGATCGACTCGCCTTTGAGCTCGAGCGGCTCCGCTTTCGGAATGTCAAAGGCGATGGTGTCGCCGGGTTTGATCTTCTGACTGGGCTTGACAGCCTGACCATTGATCCGCACACGACCTTGCCCAATCAACCGTTGCAACGCCGATCGCGATAACTTGGGCTCACGATGCACCAGAAAGATATCCAACCGTTTCGGCAGTTCGCCGGCCGTCACAACAAACTCGGTCACCATAGATGAATCGTCCTCACCTGTATATTCGAGCCACGCTACTGCAGGGCGAGCCTCAATTGCAATCCGGGCGTCTATTTGGACTGCCGCATGGCTGCCGATCCGATTGCCTCTTCATGCGGCTCAGGCTAAGCTGACAATTAGCAAGGGAGCCAATGTCTAACAAGGAGGCGGAACCATGAAATGGACAGTCAGCCTGTCGGCAGTCCCGGTGATGGTACTTTCATCATTCTTGACGACGGGGTTCGCAGCCGAGCTTCCAGGTATCCCTCCGGAAACGGTCACGGACTACATCCATGCCGTCATCGAAGCTGACCGCACCTTCTATACCATTCATGTCGTCGAGCGCATGCAGCAGCAAGGTGGTGCCCCAGCAGCGGAGAATTGGCGCGCGGAGAAGAAGACCTTGCCGTTACCTGCTCAGTTTCTTGGAGAAGCGAGCGATCTATCCTCAAAAACTGGAACGAAAGTTCGTTACCGGTTGATCAGTTTGTGGCCGATCAATCCCCACAATGGTCCTGACGGGGAGTCAGAAAAGAAAGGGCTAGAAGCGGTGCGTGAACATCCCGAACGGTCTGCCACCGCTACAGTCAAGATCGGCGCTCAGACCTATTTCAAGGCCATCTATGCGGACCGGGCTGTCTCCCAATCCTGCATCGGCTGTCACAATACCCATCCCCGCAGCCCTAAGAAGGACTTTAAGATGGACGACGTCATGGGTGGTCTGGTGATCGAGATTCCACTGGAGAAATAGCATGGGTATTTCATGGTGCTGTAAACTTGGTTGGGATTTGACGAGTTTTCAGACCCCGAAGTTTGGCTTTCTTCTCGTGGGATAGCCCAGTTATGGTCTTTGAACGGAAATCAGCGCCATGCGCTAGAACCCTGCAAGCACGAAGACGGGTTGCCTGCTCACTCGCATCATCATGCTCTCGTCGCACGAGTACCGGGATGGGCCAGGCTGCCCAGACATTTTTGGCCGTCGCCAAGCGAACGTTTTATCTGTTCTGGGATTATCTGAGAGGAATGTCAGTGGCCAGTGTGACGGGCACGGTCGGCGAGTTTCTTTCGGAGGCGGGCTTTTTCTAGACTGATCTCAGCTTCTTTTACTTCGGAAGGAAGACCACCGGCCTTAAGTCGTTGCTCGGCTTGTTCGAGCGCGGTTTGGGCGCGGTCGACATCGATGTCCTCGGCCTTCTCGGCGATCTCGGCCATGATGGTGACTTTGGTCGGAGTCACCTCTGCAAACCCCCAGAGGATCGCCATATGGTTAGTCAGATCCCCAACGCGATAGCGAAGTTCACCGATGCGTAACGTAGAAAGAAAATGACAGTGCCCTGGCAACACGCCGAACTCACCCTCTGAGCCTGGGGCGATGACCTCATCCACCTGCTGGCTCAAGAGCAACTTTTCCGGCGTCACCACTTCCAACAATATCTTTCCTGCCATATCCCTCCTGCGTACGCATCAAAAGGTAAGAGCAGGCGGGATGCTCTGACGTGCGCGCATCGACCGAGCACTGCGTTATCGTGCGGTCTGCGAGCACAAGAGCGCCCGCCTGCTTAAACCTTCACTCCCATCTTCTCCGCCTTCGCAATCACTTCCTCAATTGGGCCGACCATATAGAAGGCCTGTTCCGGAAGATGGTCGTACTTACCATCGAGTATTTCCTTGAAGCTTCGCACCGTGTCTTTGAGCTTCACATACTTGCCTGGCGATCCGGTAAACGCTTCGGCAACATGGAATGGCTGCGAGAGGAACCGTTGGATCTTCCGTGCGCGGGCCACAGCCATCTTGTCGTCTTCCGACAATTCATCCATACCCAGAATGGCAATAATGTCTTGAAGATCTTTATACCGTTGCAAAACGGACTGGACTCCTCGGGCTACCTTGTAATGATCTTCGCCGATGACTTGCGGATCGAGAATTCGCGAGGTTGAGTCCAATGGGTCGACGGCTGGATAAATACCCAGCTCAGCCAGTTGTCGCGACAACACGGTGGTCGCGTCCAAGTGAGCAAAAGCCGTAGCCGGCGCCGGGTCCGTTAGGTCGTCTGCCGGCACATAGATGGCTTGCACCGACGTGATCGACCCACGCTTGGTGGAGGTGATGCGTTCTTGTAGTTGCCCCATTTCGGTCGAGAGGGTGGGCTGATAGCCGACGGCCGACGGCATACGGCCGAGCAATGCGGACACTTCTGACCCGGCCTGGGTGAATCTGAAAATATTATCCACGAAGAGCAGCACATCCTGATTCTCTTCGTCGCGGAAATATTCGGCAACGGATAGGCCGGTCAATGCGACGCGCAGACGCGCGCCGGGTGGCTCGTTCATTTGACCATAGACCAGTGCGACTTTCGACTTGGTGAAGTCTTTGGGGTCGATGACCTTCGACTCCTGCATTTCATGCCAGAGGTCGTTGCCTTCGCGTGTTCGCTCTCCGACGCCGGCGAACACCGAGAATCCACCATGGTGCAAAGCGATGTTGTTAATGAGCTCCATGATGATGACGGTCTTGCCGACGCCGGCACCGCCGAAGAGGCCGACCTTGCCGCCCTTGCTGTACGGCTCGAGAAGATCGACGACCTTGATACCTGTCTCGAGGACTTCGGTCTTGGTGTCCTGATCTTCGAGCCGCGGCGCAGGCCGGTGAATGGGGTAGGTCTTTGTCGTCTTGATCGGCCCCATCTCGTCGACTGGCTCGCCCAGCACATTGATTAGTCGCCCCAGTGTCTCGCGGCCCACCGGCACGGAAATCGGCGCCCCTGTATCCTGCACGTCCATCCCTCGCGTCAGTCCGTCGGTCGTGGACATCGCGATGCCACGGACGCGGTTTTCACCGAGGTGCAGGGCAACTTCGAGGGTAATGCGGACGGCAGGTGTGCCAGCGGCCTTATTCTCTTCCTGTGTCACTTTGAGAGCATTGTAAATGTTCGGCAGCTGTCCGGGAGGAAATTCCACGTCCACCACCGGTCCGATGACCTGAATGACTTTTCCTGTGCTCACGGCTCACTCCTTCTTCAACGTGGCGGACTATTTCAGCGCTTCGGCGCCGCCGACGATGTCCATCAGCTCTTTGGTAATAGCAGTCTGGCGGGTCTTGTTGTAATGCAAAGTCACTTTTTTGATCAACTGTCCTGCGTTCCGTGTCGCGCCGTCCATCGCCGCCATCCTGGCGCCATGTTCTGCCGCGGCTGATTCCAGCAAAATACGGAATGTCTGCGTCTGGAAATGTTTCGGAAGGAATACGTTTAAGAGGTCCGCTTCGTCAGGCTCATACAGATAGCTGCCTCCGGTCGTGCCATCCGTCCGCACCGCTCCAAACTCGGCTGCGGCATCGGCCGGAAATAGTTTCTCCACGATCACACGCTGTTGAATGGCCGACTTGAACTCATTATAGACAATGTAGAGTTCGTCGAACGTGCCCGTGACGAAGTGGTCGGTCAAGTCGCCGCCGATATCGATGGCATGTTCGAACGAGAGCTTATCGAAGATCCCTGTCCACTCTTGCCTGATCGGCCAGGTGCGCCGACGAAAATAGTCACGTCCTTTGCGCCCGACGATACTCAAATTGACCTGTAATCCACGGGCCTCGCATTCCCGCACAAACTCAGCGGTCTTACGGACGATATTGCCATTGAACCCGCCGCATAGTCCGCGATCGCTGGTAACGACGAGGACTTCGACCTTCTTCCCTTCCCGTTTCTGCAGCAGGGGATGAGAAGACCGATTTACGCGCTGACTGAGGTTGTTGATCACACCCCGCATCTTGAGGGCATAGGGGCGGGCCGCCAAAATACGATCCTGTGACCGCTTCAGCTTCGCCGCGGCCACCATCTTCATGGCCTTGGTAATCTTTTGTGTATTCTTAAACGCCGCAATTTTACGGCGTAGCGATTGAAGACTCGGCATTTATTTTTTGCTCTCAGCAATCAGTCTCAGCTCAAGGCCGACCGACGCGCGGATGACTACTTGGCGCCGTACCCCATCTTCTGTTTGAAAGCCGCGATAATCTCTTTCAATCTGCCGGCGACCTTGTCGTCGATTTTTCCGATGCTGGCAAGTTCCTTCTTCAACTCGGCGTGATGCTGCTGTACATAATGCAGCAGGTCCGCTTCAAACTGTTGGACTTTATCGACGGGTACATCGTCCAGGTATCCATTGACGCCCGCATAGATCGACAACACTTGATCTGCGACCGGCATCGGTTTGTACTGTCCCTGCTTGAGCAACTCCACCATCCGAACGCCACGCGCGAGCTGCATCTGCGTCGCGTTGTCGAGTTCGCTGCCGACCTGCGAGAAGGCGGCC
>JBBRRM010000072.1:0-10162 GCA_038275915.1 Nitrospirales bacterium | reverse complement strand
GATAAATCTGCTTAAAGTAAGAGGAAACTGTCCCATGGTGAAGGCAAGTATAGCTGTTTTGAACAGGGTGGGCAACGAGAGGCTGTTCCCTCACTGGGCCGGTGGAGAGGCCGGCATTCCGCTGACAAGATCAGCCACAATCGACCCGATGATGACTTTCGCCTTCATTCGGATGGGAATGCGCCTCTCGTCATTGGTGAACCACACCCGAATGTTGCCCTCGTTGAGAAAGATACCTTGGAAGGGCATGACAACCAACACGCGAGCCGCTTGAACCTTACCCCACGGACCGCTAATGGTCTCGATGGCTTCAACGTGAACCTGCAGCTTGTGGTTTTTTTTATCGTGATGCACGTTCATCGTCAGAGACGATCCTGGCTGTAGCGATACCTCGCTGCGCACGTAATAGAGACAGGAGATGACATCCTGGGTGTCGGGTGGAATCTGCAGCGTTTCCGCCGTCCCACCTTTGACCGCTATGACCGTCCCCTCTTTTTGATGAAATGTGTACTCGATGTCTTCTTTTTTCTTCCCTTCTCGCCGCTTAAAGGTCAAGTGCTCCGGGAGCAATGTAGTAGGATCGAGTATCGACTCTACCCAATTATCCACGGGGAAGAATTTGGTAATGGCAGGCCTCGACTGTGCCGTGGTCACCAGTCTGACGAGAGGCTGATCTCCATTCGTTCCGTCAGCAGCCACGCCCATCACCGCCGTGCCTGCCATGATTTTCATCCAAGAGATCTCGTAGGTGAGCTGTTCGCCGATCTGGAAGGGTCGCGCTGAAGGGAGAACAGCGCTATCCACGGCCCACGAGATCTCGCCGTTCATGGCGCACAAAATGAGACATACTATTAATAGCCACGTGCGATGAAACAGAACAGACGGCAATAGACTGCCTCGCTGACGATGACGAATAGGCTGCGGAAAAGTCATATGCGGTAGGCTGAATGGAAGTCCAGTATGTAGGGGAACTGAGCGAGAAGCCTGCTGCTGATAGACTTGTCGCAGCAGCGGATCTGCCATTGTCACAGTAGCGCTGTTGAATAAGGTGGACTAGTAGCCAAGAGCGCGTTTTGCCGCAGCCAGCTCACCTTCGATGACTGCGCGGATCATGGCCAATCGATCAGGCGAGATGGCTTCAAAACGTAACACGAGAGCTGGTTGGGTATTCGAAGCTCGGATCAAACCCCACCCGTCATCGAAGATGGCACGCACTCCATCGATGGTAACGACATTGCGAATCACCAGTTTAGCCGGACCGAGCTCTTCACGGGTTTTCGTACAGGCCGCCAATCGGTCCTGCAGATACCTGACTAGGTCGAACTTGATGGCATCAGATACGTCTGCCCGAATCTCAGGAGTCACGGACGTCTTCGGAAGATCCGCCACCAACGCAGAGAGTGGTCGAGTGGTTTTGGCCAGAATCTCCACAAGCCGGCATGAGGCATAAATCGCGTCGTCATACCCGAAATACCGATCGGCAAAGAACATATGCCCGGACATCTCTCCGGCCAGGACGGCGTGCTCGCTTTTCATCTTCGCCTTAATCAAGGAGTGACCGGTTTTCCACATGATCGGTCGGCCCCCCTGCTTCGAAATATCATCGTAGAGGCTTTGCGACGATTTGACCTCTGAGATGATGGTGCTTCCCGGCTTTGTGGCCAGGATATCGCGTGCATAGACCACCATCAGGCGATCGCCCCACAATACATTTCCCTGCTCATCGATCGTCCCAATGCGATCGGCATCTCCATCGTAGCCAATCCCGACATCGGCCTTATGCTGTTTGACAGCCTGAACCAAATCCTCGAGGTTCTCCAACACCGTGGGATCCGGATGATGGTTCGGGAATCGTCCATCGAGGTCGCAATAGAGCCCTGTGACGCTGCAGCCCAAAAGCTCCAAGGCCTCTTTGGCCACTAATGCCGCCACACCGTTCCCGCAGTCGATGACGACATGCAAGCGCTTGGCATTGACGTGAGCGAAGCTTTTCTTGATATAGGCCAGATAGTCGGGGATGATGGCATGCGCTGTGAGCTGTCCCGCCCCCGATACGAAGGAGCCAGCCTCCATCACCGCTCGAAGCGCCTGGATCTCTTCGCCATGGATCGCGTCTTTTCCGATGCAGATTTTAAACCCGTTGTATTCTGCCGCGTTGTGGCTTCCGGTGATCATGATGCCGCCATCAACCGGCAGTTGAAACAAAGAGAAATAGACGAGTGGGGAGGGGCAAATACCGATGTCCACCACGTTCAGCCCACCGGCGAGGAGCCCTCGCACAAGAGCCTTGTGCAGTCCGGGTGAGCTGAGTCGGCCGTCTCGCCCGACAGAGATCGTCTTCACCCCACGGTCTTTCACATAGGTGCAGTAGGCTCGCCCGACCTGTTCCGCAATCGAATCGGTAAGTTCCTGGCCCACGATGCCGCGCAAATCATATTCTCGAAATAGTCCCATAGCTCCTCGATCAGTTGGAAAATCTGTGAGCCATCACGTCGAACGGGTAAGCGTGAGAGTGCTTAGCCCTTCGTTCTCCCATAGTCATCCTGAAACCGGACAATATCGTCTTCACCAAGATAGGGCCCGTTTTGCACTTCAATGATATGCAGGATCTCTCGACCGGGGTTTTCCAACCGATGACGCGTTTCAACAGGGATCTCGGTGCTATGGCCAACCTTGAGATCGAAGACCTCGTCTCCCCTTGTCACACGCGCCGTCCCGGTAATCACCACCCAATGTTCGCTCCGTTGATGGTGCATCTGTAACGAGAGCCGCCCTCCCGGCTTCACCGTCACGCGCTTCACTTTGTAACCAAATCCTTCTTCCAGAATCGTATAGGACCCCCAAGGCCGATGCACGGTTAAATGTTCCAGGTGTTCCGGCGCTTTCTGCTGCTTAAGAATATCGACCAACTGCTTCACATCTTGCGCGCGGGATTTTGGACACACTAATGTGGCGTCCGGCGTATCGACCACGACCATGTCGGTAAGTCCGATCGTCGCCACAAGACGACGATCACCATAAATAATCGACCGACGGCTATCAAGGTCGACCACACGGCCAACCACCACATTGCCGGTCTTATCCTTCGACGCCACTTCATCCAGGCTTCCCCAACTCCCGACATCGGACCACTGAAAGGACACGGGCACGATTGCGGCTTTCTTTGACTTCTCCATCACACCGGTATCGATCGAGACGGGTGTGAGTTTCCGGTACGCATCGTCGATGGCCTGTCTGGTCGCCCCTGTCTGCATCAACTGGCCGATTCGTTCGATCCCACGATGGAGGGTGGGCTGATGGCGTCGAATTTCATCAAGAATCGCCGCAGCACGCCAAATAAACATGCCGCTGTTCCAGTAATAGTCCCCGGCCTTAAGATATTGAGCGGCTTTGGCGGCATTGGGCTTTTCAACGAATCGGCTGACCGGATGCCCCTTGAGTAGGCCCTGTTTTTCCAAGGTCACCCTCCGGTTTGGTTTGATGTAACCATAGCCGGTTTCTGGACGGATCGGCTGGATGCCAAACGTCACCAGATAGTCCTGCTTTGCCAATGTCGCCGCTACCGCCACCGCCGCATCGAACGCTCGTTGACCTTTGACGATATGATCGGCCGGAACCACCAACATAATCGCGTCAGGGTCCCGACGAACCAACTCTAATGCCATAAGGGCAATCGCCGGAGCGGTATTGCGCCCTTCCGGTTCAAGCACGAAATTATCTGAGAGCGCATCTTTCCATTCACTCAGTTGGACGCGAATGGATTCAGCTTGCGCTGCATTCGTAGAGATCATCACCCGGTTCGGTGCCGACGCGCAGACCACCCGACGCATGGTCTGCTGAATCAACGTTTCATCCCCCATAATCCGCAGCAGTTGTTTAGGAAACAACTGTCGACTGAGCGGCCAAAACCTCGTACCGCTACCACCGGCCATGATTACGGGATACAGATGGTTATGTAGTTCGAGGTTCGAAGTTCGTCGTTTGAGAGAAGTCATAAACTGGGTCTCCTACCCTAATCAGCGTTTTCCGGAACTGGACACTTCGACCTTCTGACCTTGGGCATCCAGAATCATCTCAATGATTTCCCGAACCGCCCCATCCCCGCCCTTCTTCTGACAAATATAGTCGACCACCGCAGCAACCTGTGGCATCCCATCCGCTGGTGTGGCGGAAAATCCCACTGCCTTGAGCGTCTCAAGATCGTTGATATCGTCCCCAATGTAGGCGACCTGATTAAGGGTGAGTCCATAGCGTGCGGCCATCTCGCGAACCAGCGACAGTTTGTCCATGATGCCTTGGTGGAGCTCGGGGATCGTGTGCTTTTCTGCACGTCTCGCGACCAGCTTCGTCCGTTCCTGCGTGACGATAGCGGTGATGATCCCCGCCTTCTGTAGCAGCTTAATCCCCATGCCATCGCGGGTATTGAACTTCTTCCACTCATTGCCGGACTCGGCATAGTACATGCCGGCATCGGTCAAGACACCATCGACATCGGTGGCAAACAGACGGATCTGACTAAGTAGCTTGCGTGCCACCTTCCGTGATGGCGATTTTTTTTGAGATGAGGATCGTCGAGCCATCGTGTGAACTCTCGGTGGCGCCTGTTGCCATCTTACTGACCTTGCCTAGCGCTGCACAACAAAAACTGAGATTAGTGGAAACCGATGGCCAACGAGCAGAATCCGCAGCTCGTTAATTCGGGGCGGACGCTAAGCGAGGAGCCGCCTTCATAAATCGGGCGAGGGCAAGCTGCCAATGAGGGAGAGGATCGCGGACAGCATCCAATCGCTCCTGCGCCAGCACGGAATAGGCGGGACGCTTTGCAAGACGTCCCATCTGCGCGGTCGTAATGGGGCGAACCGGGGTAGAGAGGGCCATGAGGCTGACAATGGCCTCTGCGAATTCATGCCACGTGCAATCACCGGTATTCGTCACGTGACAGATTCCCCGCAGATCACTCCTGAGCAGATCTTTTAAGGCCAGAGCCAAATCGTCCGCATTGGTCGGGCAGCCGCGCTGATCTCCCACCACCTCGAGGAACGGTTTCTCACCGGCCAGCCGCATGATCGTCTTCACGAAATTATTCCCGGCACGTCCATAGAGCCAGGCCGTTCGAACCACCAACGTGTTGGGGCAACCTTTCAAGGCAGCGATTTCCCCCTCTCGCTTCGATTGCCCATACACATTGATAGGATGGGGTTCGTCTTCTTCGCGGTAGGGAGTCGACTTGGTGCCATCGAACACGTAGTCCGTTGACACATAAATCAGTCTCGCGTTGAGCATTGCAGCAGCGCGGGCCACAAAAACGGTCCCTTGAGCGTTCACGGCCATCGCACGGTCCGGCTCGCGCTCAGCCCCGTCCACATTGGTGTAGGCGCCGACATGCAGGATGGCAGACGGACGGGCCGCCACGATCTGGGATTCGCTGTCAGAATGCGTGAGGTCAAACTCCGGCATATCTTTGAGAACGAGGTCTTCTGCCGAGAAAGCCTGCTGAAGCGCATGGCCTAGTTGCCCGTTAGCACCCGTGATCAGGACCCGCATACCGTGCTCTGGTCGAGACGTTGCCGATACTGCTGTTCATAGTACTGGCGAAATTCACCGGATTTGATCGAACGCCACCAGTCCTCATGTTCCTGATACCATTGGATGGTCTCGCGCAACCCCTTGTCAAATGGCACGTCAGGGTTCCACCCTAATCGACGTAATTTGCTGCAATCCACCGCGTAGCGGCGATCATGTCCCGCTCGGTCCTGCACCAGTCGAATGAGGTCCCTGGATTTCACCAGATGGCCGACAATCTGTTCGGCCACGATAATATTCTCCCGTTCATTTCCCCCGCCGACATTATAGATCTGTCCCGGCTCACCTCGAAGGAAGACATGTTCGATGGCCGAGCAATGGTCCTGCACAGCTAGCCAATCGCGGCGCTGACGTCCATCTCCATAGAGCGGTAAGGGTTGGTTGTCGATCGCATTGGTGACGAACAGCGGGACAAATTTCTCTGGATATTGATTCGGCCCATAGGTATTGCTGCCTCGAGTCACCATCACGGGAAACCGATAGGTCGCCCAGTAGCTGAGGGCCAGGAGATCTCCTCCAGCTTTGCTGGCAGAATAGGGACTTCGCGGGGCCAGACGATCGTTCTCAATCGACATCCCAGTCTCGACGCTGCCGTAGACTTCGTCCGTGCTGACTTGTAGAAACCGCTGAAGACCGGCACGTCGGGCTTCTTCGAGCAATACGCCGGTTCCTACCACATCGGTCCTCGCAAAGGCTCCCGGGTCAAGAATGGACCGATCGACGTGAGTCTCTGCCGCTGCATTGATCACCCCCTCAATTCGATGCTCACGGAGGAGACGTTCGATCAAGGGCTGATCTCCAATGTCTCCATGCACAAAGGTGTACCTGTCGTCCTGCTCAACCGCCTTGAGGTTGGCAAGATTGCCGGAGTATTTCAGTGCATCGAGATTCACTACCTCGTGGCCACTCTGAACAACCAGGCGACGCACGAGATGCGACCCGATAAATCCGGCTCCTCCTGTTACAAGAATTCGCACCTTAGCACCTTCTTTTGACTCGAGGTTTGAGGCACATCATTGAATGCTTGTCGTGTAACACGAGTGAACTAACAATCGTGCCACGAGAACGTTAGAGTTTGTTCGCGCCTGTTTTGGCCACTAACTGATTGGCCAAATGGAGAGATTCGATCGTGCCGGCGTCGGTCCACCACCCTTCCAAAATATCCCAGGTCAGTGTGCCAGCGGCGATGTAGGCGTTGTTGACGTCAGTGATTTCGAGTTCCCCTCGGCCAGAGGGCTTGAGCGTCTTAATGATGTCAAAGACGCGCGCATCGTAAAAATACATGCCCGTGACCGCATACGATGATCGAGGATTAGCCGGTTTCTCCTCAATCTTCACGACGCGATTCCCTTCGAGGATAGGCACCCCGAACCGTTGAGGGTCCTTCACGTCCTTTAATAGAATTTTTGCCCCCTGCTGCTGCTTCCGAAAGGCGTCGGCGGCCCGGGCGATGTTTCCCTCGATAACATTATCACCCAGGATCACACATACAGCTTCACCATCTACGAAGTGTTCAGCCAATCGCAGGGCATCGGCGATGCCGCCCTCTCCTTCTTGATAGGTGTAATTGAGCCGCTTCAGTCTAAAATCTTTCCCATTGCCCAGCAATTTCAGAAAATCACCCGCGCTGTTTCCGCCTGTGACCAGCATGATTTCCTGGATTCCTGCATTGGCCAACGCTTGAATCGGATAGTAAATCATGGGCCGATCATATATCGGCAGCAAATGCTTATTAGTGACTTTGGTAAGCGGGAGCAACCTGGTTCCTAACCCGCCAGCCAGAACGACCCCTCTCATTCTCTATACGCTCCTCCCGCACAAGGGCAGTGATGCATGGTTTGCGATCGAATGGGATTGTACACTGATCGCATCTTCGTACAAAGTTAAATCAGTTCTGAAAACCAGGCAGGCGATAATCGCTCAATGGATGTGCTCAATGTTGCGCGGCAACAGCGGAGTATAGGTTGGGACCGCCTCATTGAGTCTGCGGATGAGTTCATCGTCATCGCCGTGATTGACTGCAGCCTCAAGATGAGCGATCGCCTCATCGAGACGATCCGATTGAATGGCCGAAGCACCGATAGCCCGTCGGATCTTTGCGTGCGACGTGGGCTCGACTTCCTCCGTCTCTTCAAAGAGTTCCTCGTACAATTTCTCTCCTGGACGCAAGCCGCTGTATACAATCTGAACGTCCTGGTTAGGTACAAGACCTGACAGGACAATCATGTTCCGAGCCAGATCGACGACCTTAACTTGTTCACCCATGTCCAGCACGAACACCTCGCCACCCTGCCCCAAAAGGCTCGCCTGCAATACCAATTGCACCGCTTCTGGAATTGTCATGAAGAACCGTTTGATCTCGGGATGGGTCACCGTGAGCGGCCCGCCTCTTCGAATCTGCTCGGCAAACAACGGGACGACACTGCCGTTACTCCCCAACACGTTCCCAAATCTGACTACCGTAAATTTCGTCTGTCCTCTATAACTCAGGCTCTGCATCAGGTCTTCGGCCACTCGCTTCGTGGCGCCCATCACACTCGTCGGATTCACCGCCTTATCGGTGGATATGAGCACGAAACGATCGACGCCGCTCGCCAGCGACGCCTCAGCCATAATCTTTGTTCCAAGCACATTATTGCGAACGGCCTCTTTCGGATTCAACTCCATGAGCGGTACATGCTTGTGCGCGGCAGCATGAAAAACAAGATCAGGGCTTGTCTGTTGCAGCACCTCCGCCACTCGCTCTTGAATCGTTACATCTCCCACCGCCGGGATGATCGTGATCTTTGGGTACTGCGCCCGTAACTCCAGATCCAAAGCAAAAAGCCCGTTTTCATAACGCTCAAAGAGGATCAGCGTGGCCGGGTGGTATCGGGCGATCTGCCTGCAGAGCTCAGACCCGATCGATCCCCCAGCACCGGTCACGAGCACCCGCTTCCCTTCGAGCATCGGGTGCAACTCCTGCCGATCCATCTGTATGGGTTCACGCTGGAGAAGATCCTCCAGGCTCATCGGCCTGACCTGTCTCAGTGCCTCGGGGTTTGCCAACAGTTGTTTCACGCTCGGCAAAATTTTTATGGGGACCTTGCACCCTTCCGATGCGGCGAGAATTCGCTGCTTCAATGCAGTCGACGCCGAAGGAATCGCGACTATGATCTCGTGCGCCACAAGCCCCCGCGTCAAAGCGGGAATATCCTCAAGCGCACCCACAACGGCCACCCCGTGAATTTTCATCTTCCGCTTGATTGGATCGTCGTCCACCAACCCGATCGGGCGGTAGTGAGAATTTCCATCGCTCAGCATATTTCGAATCAGCAACTCTCCCGCATTGCCTGCTCCGACGATCAATACTCTTCGAGCTGTAGGGCTCAGCACATGGAGCCATTCCCGGAACCAGCGAACGGCCAGCCGAATACCAGCAAGAAACAGCCCGCTGAGGACACCCGTAAGAATAATGACCGAGCGGGGATAGGCGATCCATCCGAAGAGACCGTGCACCACCCCATAGAAGACTACAGAACTGATGATGGAAGCCCACAGGATACGGCCTAAGTCATGGAGGCCGACATACCGCCAGAGCCCGCGTTGAATGCCAAATGCAGCGAGACCAACACCATAAACCGCTAATACGAGGGGAAGGCCCCAGTGGAAGAGTCGTACATGGTCTGGGGGAATGTCCCCTTCGAATCGGAGTTCAAAGGCAATCACATTCGCCAGCGCAATAAGACCGAGTTGTGTGCAAACCACAAAGGCCGAACGATACCGCTGCATGAATTGTCCATAGCGGCCGACGAGACGATGAAACAGTGTGACCACTACATTCCGCATAGGCTCTTTCTCAACTCGGTCGTATGATCCGCCAGTTATATTTCCGCTAACGCTCCTGGCCTTCCGACTTGAATATCCTCACCTGCTTGATCGTATGACGGATAGCTCAAGACCGCCATCGCCAGAAGCACCCAGAAGAGCACTGCTAGGGACCCGACCAGCATTTGATCGAACTGCAGACGGAGAATTACCCCTACGACGCTGACAACTGATCCTACGAGCACGGCTTTGGACAGCCAATCGTGAGCTAATCGGTACTCTTCAGAAGTCCTCAAAACAAACCGAACAACGAACCACCCGAACAGGAACATCCCCGGGAGTCCGACATGGAGAGCCAGATAGAGAAAAACGTTATGAGCCCCTGAATGCTTGATGGGATCATGTCCAGGCATGACCACTTCTTGGTCCTGTCCGTAGAGCAGGAGATAACTATGACTCCCGTAGCCGATCCCAACCAACCAATTTTTAGCGATCTCAGACAGGGTAAACCCCCAAATATCAAACCGGTGAAACACAGACGAAAAACCCTTTTTTACAGGAATCGAGCTCGTGATATCGGCACTTAGTCCGGTGACTGGGATGGGTCTCGCACTGAAAACTACCATGACAGTAACGATCATACAAACCGTCGCAACCGTAGCGACAATCTTGGCGAAGAACGATCGAATGAACCAGACAACGACCCAAAGCTCCGCAACGAGGGCAACCAGTCCTGCGCGCGACTGAGTCGCAATCAAGCAGACAGTCATCA
>JBBRRM010000071.1:0-10199 GCA_038275915.1 Nitrospirales bacterium | reverse complement strand
GGGCTGCTGAGCGAAATGATACGGGAGCTGTCCCGCAATAAGGTCCCAAACAAATAGTGCACATCCTTCTGCCCAGCCCAAAGCGCCATGGCTTTGCGCAGTGCACGCCCCCCGAAAGATCGGTGGGGTAATTCCGTATCGACGATCTCGAACTGTGTAACGCATGGGACGCCGGGGAGGATTGTCTTGCAGATCGTCGGCAAGAAAGTAATCATTGAGTTGTGATTGTAAACCCACCCGATATAGAGAAGGAGAACAACGTCTGGCTGGCAGCTTTTCAGGCATTTGGCTAGTCTGGGCAGATCCGACCATGACCAATCGTTGATGACTGGATGCGTCACCATGCCGTGCTGAGTGGAGACGATGCTTCCTTTCTTGCACAGGACCTGCACTGTCTGTCCTGCCTTTGCCAGTTGCTCACTCAAGTGGAGCGCATGGTTCGCTTCGGGAGCAGGATCGGGCGGGAAGACCGAGACCACTAGCACATTCATGACGTTTTCAATCCTCTCTCCTCCCTCTTCGTCTCCATCGTTTGCGCGGACCACATCATCGCTAGCCCCATCGTGACGAATTTGTGGTAAAGATTTCGGTCAGGATATCTCGGACATTGAAGGTCAGATCCCAGCCCGGGTAATGATTCTTGAATTTACGGACATCACTGATCCACCAAATATGATCCCCTACGCGGTTGGTGTCTTGATAGGTCCAATCAAGTTTCTTGTCGACAATCTCCTCACAGATCTCGATCGCTTCGAGCATTGAGCACGAACTGAAGCGACTCCCTCCAATGTTATAGACCTCGCCGATTCGAGGTGCCGAGTAGAAATGGTAAAAGGCATTCACCAGATCATAGCTGTGAATATTATCGCGTACTTGCTTGCCTTTATACCCGAGGACCTGATAGGGAAGCCCGCTCATCGCGCACCTCATCAGGTAGGACAGGAATCCGTGTAGCTTCGTACCGGAGTGGCTGGGCCCTGTCAGACATCCGCCCCGAAAAACCGCCGTCTTCATATCAAAATATCGGCCATACTCCTGCACCAAAATATCAGCAGCCAACTTGGAGGCGCCAAACAGAGAATGCTTACAACTATCAATGCTCATCGATTCATCGATGCCCAGATGATAGTTATGCCCTGCTTCAATTTCCCATCTGTGTTCGCCCTCGACGAGTGGTAACGAATTGGGCCGATCCCCATAGACCTTGTTTGTAGAACAAAAAATAAATGTTGCCGCAGGACAAAATAGACGGGCATTTTCTAACATCACAAGCGTGCCATTTGCGTTGACTGTAAAGTCAGTAACGGGATCACTGGCTGCCCAATCGTGCGATGGCTGGGCAGCGGCATGAATAATCAAATCAATGTCCTTGCTATACTCTTGGAATACGCGCTTGATAGCGTTCTGGTCTCTGATGTCCACATCGTAGTGGATATACTGGTCGGGGTACTTCTCTAGCAGGCGATTGCGATTCCATTCCGTGGATGCTTCTTTCCCAAAGTAGGTCTGGCGCATATTGTTGTCTATCCCAACCGTTTTAAATCGACGATCACAAAAGAAGCTCACAGATTCAGAGCCGATCAGTCCTGCAGATCCGGTAATTAGAACCGTCTTCATCGCTTTTCCAAAACACGTCCACTATTCATCGAAGCACCGGTAAGCCCAACCAAGGCCGCTTGTTTAGAACAGAGAGACTATCTGCTTACCCAGGAGAAAACAAACTTCCAAACTCTGCGCAAGCTTAAGAACATAACCGGATCTACCCGACCCGATCTATACTGCCTTAGGGGGGTAATACGATGTAAGCGACCAGAAAAGAAAGCGCTATCCAGAGGCACGCGGTCTAACCGATAACCATTCCATTGCATTAGAGAAAACGGTTTGGGTCCACAACCAAAACTGACCAGCTAATCATGCGTTTTTAAATTCCATCGCGCGTCAACGGCTACTATCCCCGTTGTATAGGTGCCTGTGGTCCTATCGTGGCTTTCTATGTGCAGCGAATACATCTCGCAGTGAAAATCATATCTGTATGCCCAATCTGTCGGATAAAGCCCGATGTTAATGAAGTAACATCCTGCGCAAAGCGGCAAATGTTTCATTTCACATCGAATGGTCTGATGGGCCGAAAACGAACCGAAGATCGCCTGGACTGAAGGGATGCCGGATTCAAAACATTTCCCCTGTGCGTTGCTGAAAATCCCAACGGTGCAAGCCGCATCCCTCACGGGAGACATGAGACGAATTTCCAACTCGACGACGAGGCCCTCGCCGCTCCGGACGGTGTTCGTTGCCCTTCCATCCATATCGTAAATATGGACAGCAGAGATCGTTGCTTCCTGTGTTCCCTGTCGGTTCCCTTGGTTTGCGATGAGGGCGGCGACTGCGGTTCCGCCGGAGAGTTGCGCAATACGCTTATCTGTTCGCTGTCTCATGAGGTCATAGTAGCAAGACAGAGCGCTCTTGGGGTCCCCATGCATCATCGCGCGGCCTTCCTCCAGAACCAGTACTTCATCACAAAGAGACTGAATTTGCTCCGCATCGTGAGATGTCACGATCATCGTCTTCCCGGCTTGGCGGAAGGTTGCGATTCGATCAAGGCATTTTTTCTGGAAACGCTGATCGCCGACAGCCAGCACTTCGTCGAGAATTAAGATTGCCGGGTCGAACTCTGTTGCTGCCGCGAAAGCGAGTCGCACGTACATACCGCTTGAATATGTCCTTACGGGCTGATCAATAAATTCCTCCATCTCAGCGAAGGCGATGATTTTCTGCTCTCGCGCCCTCCAGTCAGACTTGGTCATGCCGTTGAGAATACCGATGGTTGCAATGTTTTGTCGGCCAGTCAAATCTGAGTGGAACCCTCCCCCAAGTTCGAGGATGCCACTGACTTGCCCATCGTTGAATATACGTCCAGATGTCGGGCGTCCAAGGCCGCAAAGCAACCTTAATAACGTGCTTTTGCCGGCACCATTGTGTCCGATGATTCCCAAAACCCGTCCATTATCCACCGTGAAACTGACATCTCTCAGCGCCCAGAAATTGCTTACCCTATCGAGCTTTCTGTTGAGCAATTGCTGCACGTAGCCCCTGAGGGTCATGGGACTGTTGCGCTGTACTCGAAACCGTTTTGAGACATTTTCTACATTGACTGCTATGGGCATGAAGCACTCCTAAATCGCGTCCACAACATCGGACACCTGGCGCTTATAAATGAAATACCCGAGGCCACATACTAAAATACTGATTCCACCAATTAGGATGAGCGGTTGCCACTCCGGGTATGTTCCTTCAAAGAGAACCGCGCGATAACTATTAATCAGAGTGACCATTGGATTCAATTCCAGTAACAGCCGATACTCGCCTTCGACCATAGGCCTGTAGAAGATCGGGGTGAGAAAGAACAGAAGCGAAAGTACCGTGCCCACAAGGGGGGCAATATCGCGATAGAACACATTCCAAGTCGCGATTACGAAACTTAAGCCAATTATCAGAAATCCCTGAATGAGCACCAAACACAATAATGTCACGGGATTCCACATTACGAAGCGACCGTACCAGCCCATTAATCCATACAGCAGTGGCAGGCTGAGAAGAAATGGAATTAGGTGTGAGAGGGTATTTACAATGACGAGGACACTAGGCGGAAAAGCCGGTCGCCGTAATAAGTCGCGATGTGTAAAGAACAGATTGCCTGCTGAGGAAAGCGAACTGCTGAACCAAGTCCACGGCAACAGGGCGCTGTAGATAAAAGCAGGATAATCGGCTGTCTCTACACGAATGACACTGCTGAATGTGAAAGACAACACCCCGAGCTGAGCCACAGGAACGAGTAGGGACCACAGCACTCCTAGCGCCGACCCAGTATGGCGCAGGTAAAAATCACGTTTCACGAGATGCCATACCAGGTTGAAGTAGTGTGACATACTCATCAAGAAAGCATACTCCTCTGAAGTCAAGTTCAGCTCTTGTTTCGAAACAATGAGCCCCATAAGGGTTACCTGCCCAGTGAGGTTAAGCCGCTATGCTAGCTGAGTCGTAGGAACTTAAATATCTAACTGGCAAATTTTGACGAATGGCGAATTAACTCTAAACTCGAGCCTGGCCATGGCAGTGTACACCTCGAATCATCACAATGGCCTCACCCGGAAAACGCGCGTGGTTGTAACAGGGGATGATGACAGAAACCAACGCCTCGTTGGACGAAGTCGTGGTGCGTGACAACAGCGACACAGAAACCGTTGTTAGGTGCTCTTCAGTTGCCATATGCGTATGTATATTGAGTCGAAAATCACAATATACTCGCGATGAAGGCAAGCATCAACGGCTTGCCGCCCTTTGCCGTGAATTGGATCTTGATCGAGGCGTTTTGTCGCCAGGATCATGGCTGGTGGTGGCAAATGCGGGTTTTCTTTCATCTTTGACATGTCCACGACACCAACATGCCTAAACCTAGGAATTCCCCGGCTAGCATGTCTTCCTACGAGTACGAAAAGTGGATACTCATAATCGTCATATCCTAAACACAAACCAACCTCCTCCGCGCCTTCATCCATTATTATTTTTGCCGCAGCACTGTAGTCGGCATAAAGCTCGGGTCTGTTTGTAAAGTAAGATTTGAGCCGGTCGTCAGTGCCTGATATAAAATCGTTTCTCAGTGCTACAAAGGAGCGAGTCTTATTCAAAGTGAGAAATGGAATACTATAAGCAAAAAGGATAATTGCCACCCAGACAAACAGCCGTTTCTGAAAGGAGTGGAAGCCTGCGAAGACCGCTGCGGTAAATGGCGCTGAAAGCATGAAGATAGCCGTGTGATAACGGCTTGCCCAGGGGTGCCATTTAAGAACCGCACAGTTGAGCACAACTCCAAATAACAGGGCGCCCGCATAGCAGTAGACTGCTCTTTTATTGGGGACCGCGACAAAAGGCAGAATCAGGAAGGCTGAGGCTGTCAGCATTAAGTGAAGTAAGTTGCCTGCATAGTCTTCATGAAGAGAAAAGGAAGGAATTGAGAACGTCGTTGTTCCCAGTGTGGACTTTGGATCATTTAATTGGTCACCAAGCGATATCTGCATCGCTCGAAAACTATAACTGTTGATCAGATCAAAAGGCGTGCCGATATGTAAAGCCCCATTTCTGACGATGTTGGAAAAAATTATCGTGGTGGATATTTCGTCATTCACAAGCGGCGTCTGGCTCGTGGAATTAAGTCCATAAACGAGATACGTTCGTGATAAGTGGCCGGCATTCAGCACCAAGGCGGCGATAACGATTAGGGCTAATTTATTCAGTAACGCCAGCCGTTTCGGCTGGGCTGTAGACAAAAGCGAAGTGCCGCCAATCGTTAGGCCGATTGCGCCGCAATATATATACGCGGTTCCTTTTGTGAGTAATGCCAAGCCCAGGCTCACAGCGCAAAAGATGGCATCATGAATGGATAAGGTTCGTATGAATCTCAGCAAAAAATAGGCAAAACCCAAACAGAACGACGTTACAACAAGGTCGTTTTGTGTACTGGAACTTTCGAGGATGGCCATGGGAAGGGTCGCCGCCACCACTGCTGAGAACAATTGTGCCTTTATAGATAGCTGAAAGTCTTTTGCGATGAGCGTGACAAAAACAATCGAAACGCAGAAGCTGAGCCACTGAATGATATTGGCGAAGCTATCCGATTTGCTTAGTAATTGCAGATGGAGGATCGCCCATTCCGCCAAAGGCGGATTGTGGGTTTGCCTGTCATTTGCAGTGGGGTAGACATCAATACTGGCATGCTGAATCCAATAAGCGACTCTCGCCATATGATACGTCATGGAGTCAAAATTATTGGGAGGATAGGCGAGCGCTACTACTAGAGTTATGGATAAAATACACGCGACGAGCAGCAGCAAAATGGCTTCATGCCATCCATAATCCGCGAGTGCCCTTAGCCAGTTTTTGATCGAGGCTCTAAGACCGTTGCGCTTAAGCCAGAAGAGCAAGAAGGTAAGCGATAGGATCGTCAGTGCGATCCAGAATAGGCATATCGCACCATAGGTGATGGCACCAAACAATGAAAGGGTCTCGGTTGAGGCAGCTATCAGCAGAAACAGGGCAATATATGACTTGGTTATTGATTCCCTAAGGCCTGTGGTTTTCAAAAAAAATAAGATGGTAAGACTAATTACGAATACGAAGGGGAAGATAGTCAATTTTGCACCAGTTCTGTGGCCCCTTGTGGACTAGGGTTGTCCCCAATTTTCTTATTCGCGCCGAGGCCTGTGGCCCGCAATTCAATCTCAGGGGTATCGTCTACTGTAACTGGAAGTCGGGATTACTTCATGGAATATTTCAACAGGAACCAAAAGAGCCCGAAGTCGTCTTCCGACCGATCCTTTTGCCTTCTTCGTAGGTGCGTCTCTCCATTACTGATTCCGACTTCATAAATTCTGAGGCAGCACTGGGGAAATCCTAGGGGGTATGCACTGCCCCACTTAATTTGTGGACAGATCGTTTCTCGCTTGTGACCACCATTTTTGTAAAGGATCAGTCGCTCCGAGGCTCCAATTGCAAAGGGATATCGGTAGTACTCGCCTTCTAATCTGTGACGAGGTCCCCGGTCGTCTCCTACCACGATCGTTTTGACCAGATTTCACTGAGTTTTCCGCGATCCCGATGGCTAATTCTGCCTGTCCATATTTTACGCCCGGGCACAACACACTCCGTATACACTGGTCCACTACTCAGCACCAGGAGCGTGATCAGGAAGAGTCGTGTCATTGGGATGCCTCCGCAAGAGATCGTCAGGACTGCGGCAGCGTGTCCTTATTTGAGGCTCGCATGGCAGCGCAGTATGGCGCTGAGCCCAGAGACCGTCAAGGCGGAGGGGCTGATGCGCGGGAACTACGGGGTAAGGGTTAGCCGCTACGGATGATTGCAATAAGTGTTGGCAGTGTCTACTGCGAGTGTGGCGCTGGGGTTGGGGTGAGGGGGCGGTCAAAAAACGTGCGGGGCAAGTGGAACGAGGTGGAAGTCTGTCAGAGCAAGATGAAAGAAAGTTGTGTTTGTGGAGGGGGAGGCGATGACTACTAAACCCGGTTCGCTCCCTGTTTTGCTCCCGATTCCAAGTCCAATTCAATCGCACTCCATCACACTCGTTCAGGATGAATTGCTCATAGTTTCAAGGAGAACGTCATTCGCGATCCCACTCAATCTCACTACGTCGCTATCTGTAATGATCGTCCTTTTAAGGCGCGGACGAACACACTTCATTCGATTGGAGAACGACTGGAGGATGATTAACAGGGCGTCCGAGAGGGGCCAAACAATATTCTAAAGCTTGTGCCTCGGAGGTCCCAAAAAATCAGAGTCTCGTACGTAGAATATAGAATGACTTCTTGAATTTTGGTGGGCTGCACGAGCTAATCCGAATAGGTACGGTAGGAATGGAGAGCAGAATAAAAAAATATTTTCTCAGTTCTATTGCCTACGCGGAGGCGGGCAGAAAAGGGAGAGCTATGTAAGTGGTTGATTTTTGGTGGGCCGTGTAGGGGTCGAACCTACGGCCCGCTGATTAAGAGGGGCAGAAGGCCAATTATTCGAACAGCTCGATGTTGCGAAGGTTTCCCCGTTTATCGTTGAAACTCATTAGCTTGTACGCTTTATGCTGATTCCATTGGTTCCAGTACTTCGGTCCTTTGTGAGGATTTGTAGCACAAATTTAGCACACGCTGATGGGGTGAACCCCTCGGGTGAGACAGTTGGGAATGAGCACACTCGGTGGTTCACTGCATGTTGCTCCTCATACCGCCTCGGTTGCTTCAGTCTGATCCCTGGCTGATGATGCCGCTCGCGCGCACGCGCGAGGCTTGAACAACCGCATGGTGGCTCCGATCGCCGTGGTCGCCGAACGGGCCACCTGCTCGAACTCGTCCGGTGAGTGGTAGCCCAGTGCCGCATGCAACCGGTCGCGATTGTCGTACTGCTCGATGAACGCCGCCATGTTTGCGCGCAGGTGATCGAGATCCCGATAGGTGTGGGCGTAGATCTCCTCCCGCTTGAGCGTCTTCATGAAGCTCTCACAACTCGCGTTGTCATAGGGGTTGGCCGGCCGACTCATGCTCGCAATCATGTGGTGCGTGCGCAGCATCGGCACGTACTCCTCGGACGCATACGGGGGACACCGCGATCGGAATGATGGACCAACCCAGGCGGCGGGTGCCGCTCCGCGAGCGCAGACTCCAGCGCCGCGATCGGCAACCGGGCTGCCAGTGTGCGCTCCAGCGCCCAGCCCACGACCTTGCGTGAATAGGCATCGAGCATGACCGCCAGGTACACGAACTCGCGCTTCAGCCGGATGTAGGTGCTGTCCGCCACCCAGAGCTGATTCATCCCGGTGAGTGTCAGGCGGCTGGCGAGATGCAACGAGACCTCCAGATCGTGATCGGCATCCGTCGTCACCACGAAGGCCCACGGTTGAACGGCGAGCCAGGTGTCTGCCCGCATGAGCCGCGCGACCCGTTTGTGGTTGACCAGGAGGCCGCGCCGCCGGAGTTCCGCCGTGCTGCGCCGGTAGCCATACCGACGCCGATATGCGACGGCGACCCCCTGAATGGCCGTCCGCACAGCCATCTCCTCTTCCATGGGCCGGTGCTCCTGCCGCGACCGATAAAACCCCGCCCGGCTGACCTGCGCCAGATGACACCTCCATTTGATACTCAATGGGCCTTGCCTCGACATCACGTCCCGGATGGGGGCGTAGATGCCTGCGCGCCAGCTGTTCCGCTCCGCTGGCGTCGCGCCTCGACGGGGTGCACGGCCCCTTTGAAAAAATCTACTTCCAGCACTGTCTCGGCCAACACCCGCTTCAGGCGACTCACCTCGTGCCGCAGGGTCGATTCTCGCGAGGTCGCTGGGGGACCGTGGCGGCTATGCACCGGCTCAAGCTGCTCGCGCCACGGATACAACCGCCGCCGACTGAGGCCGAGCTCCTTCGCGAGTTCCACGATGTGATCGCACTGCGTCACTCGGTCCACGGCCATCTATCGAAAGGCTTTTGGAAATGTTCCCACGCGTTTCTTCGCCACCTGTCACCCCCTCCTGGTGCCAAGTGTGCCAATTCGCCGTGTCTCAATCTAGGGGGTCAGTCCAGGCAACCTACTGGCTGTGGCTAGGTCAAAACAGCGGGTGCGGCGTGTTCCCAAATAGTGGCTCTTTCAAGCCCTCACCTGCGTGACCACGAATCCGCCACGCCCCATCCTCGTACACCAAGTAGTGAACTTCCTCGAACCAACTGTCAATATTCACCCGTTTGCCTGTTTCATCTAAAGTTGTCCAGAAACTTCCCGTACAAGTCACTTCCGCCCTCGGGTCCTTACCATCCACCACCGCGATCCTAGAGAACCTATGTTCACTGACGATTCGATGGTTTTGAGCAAGCAGGTCTTTCCATATCTTTCTGACGTCATCCTTTGTGAGACCATGGTAGGCATAGTCCTTGGAATACGTTGCCATGAGCGCCTCGAGGTTCCTTGCCTCAAGGGCGTCCTCTGCCTTCTTGAAAGTGGCCATAATTTCTTGAACCTTCTTGTTATCGGCGTGGATCTCGGCATCTGGACTAATTTTGGTCTTTGCGAACCCAGGTGACGTGAGAAAGACAGCCAACAACCAGAGTGTACTCCCCATGGCAATCCCAAAGATGCCCAATACACGTCTGCTAGACATACTGGCCACTCCTTTCTGGTGTCGAGTTGGGGTATGAATATTGGTCCATAACAGAAACGTACTGAGAAAACGCTGGCAACAAGTTAATATGTCAAATACATCTGCATTGCAAGCCCGCCGATGGTTCAAAATGCTATGTAGTGAACTAGATTTACTGCCCCCGCTTTGCAGCGTTATTTGCTCAGACTCCGAATGTAGGCCAACACGTTCTGGAGATCCTGCTCGTTGAGCCGGGTCTTCCAGGCAGGCATCGCGGCCCGACCATCTTGAATCACCGTCAGCAGATCCTTATCTGATTTGGCCCTCGCTTGTGGACCTGTCAAATCCGCTGGTGGCGGTCTGAGTGTTGCACCAATGAAGCCGTCTCCCTTTCCATGCGCTCCATGACACATCAAGCAATTGGTCTCGTAGATGGGTTTCCCCATTGCGGGCTCTCCGCTCGCGGCCGAAGTGTGTTGGGCCCCCCATCCTGTTACAAAGACACAGGATGCGGAGAATAG
>JBBRRM010000070.1:0-10218 GCA_038275915.1 Nitrospirales bacterium | reverse complement strand
GGTCCACTTCGGTGGGTCGATAGTACTTTGTATCGATCTTCACGTATTTCTGCCAATCCAGATCAAGGCGACGGAATGCCAGCTCCAAGAACTCACGCACTGTATGTGTCTCTCCAGTCGCAATGACATAGTCTTCCGGCTTGTCAGCCTGCAGCATCATCCACATGGCTTGAATGTAGTCTCCGGCAAACCCCCAGTCTCGTTTCGCGTCCAGGTGACCCAGAAAGAGCTCCTTCTGAACGCCGAGCTTGATTCGCGCCGCCGCTTTCGTGATCTTGCGCGTCACGAACGTCTCGCCGCGCCGGGGCGATTCATGGTTGAACAAAATGCCGTTACAGGCAAAGAGGTCATAGGCTTCTCGATAGTTGACTGTAATCCAGTACGAATAGACTTTGGCTGCTCCATAGGGACTGCGCGGATAGAATGGTGTGCTTTCGCTCTGAGGTACGTCCTGCACTTTGCCGTACATCTCGCTCGACGACGCTTGATAAAACTTCGGCTTCAATCCCGCCTCACGAATGGCTTCGAGGAGGCGGATCGTTCCGAGTCCGGTGATCTCGCCGGTATATTCAGGAATATCGAAACTCACACGCACATGGCTTTGTGCCCCCAGGTTATAAATCTCATCGGGTTGGACCGTTCTGATGATGTGGTTCAATGAACTCGCGTCGTTGAGGTCGCCGTACACAAGATGGAGTCGTGGATGCGGATCATGCGGGTCTTCATAAATGGGATCGATCCGTCCCGTATTGAACGAACTCGATCGACGAATAATGCCGTACACGTCATATCGCTTCGCGAGAAGAAATTCTGCCAGATACGATCCATCCTGGCCGGTAATCCCAGTGATTAGCGCTTTTTTCACAAGACCACTCCTTCTGTTGCGTTGGAAATCCCTGAAGTATGTCTCGATTACGCCCTGTTGTCTAGCAGCATGCTGAAAATGTCTACTGGCGATATGGGATATGGGAAGGTTAAGGGCGAGTGTAACCAGTCGAATCTTCGCTCAACCTGGACCTCAACCTTAACCTCGTTTACTTTTCTTCGTTCTCGGCCGGAAGCGAGTTGTTCTTGCACGGAGCCTTCGCCCGCACTAGAATGTGTTGCTGCGGGAGACGAGTGGTCCGAATTCAGTTGCGAGACTATGACTATACGTCGGGGCATCATATTGGTATTTGTGATGGGTGGGACCTTTCTTGTGGCCCACATCATCAACGCGGTGATTGCGGAAGCCTTGTCTGTGCCAGTCAGATTGGTACAGCCGTCACCGACTTCCGATCGAGAGGCCGAAGTGAGGGCCTCCATGCCGGCGATGGTTGAGCGTATTCGGACGAGCGGGCTCTTTCCCCTGCCACCCGATCCTCTCGCTATGAGCACGGTAGGGGTCGGCGCACCGACTTCACGTGCTGCATTAAATCTCGCGTCGAAGCTTAAGCTATTGGGAGTGGTTATCGGCGATCGCGGAGGGGTCTCCGCCATCGTTGAAGAACTGTCGAGCAAACGCCAATTATTTTTTCAGTTACACGAACAAATCCCCGATGTGGGTGAGATCACCGAAATCCGTCGGGACGGGATGCTCGTTCGTCAGGGCGATCAACAGGAGTTCCTTGAACTTGCCGCCTCCCAGGTAGAGAAGCCCCCGGCTCCCCCGGTCGCAGCAGGACCGGCCAGCGCTCCCGGGCCCGGAATGCCTGTGCGCACCGTACTCGACCGGAGAGACGTAGACCTGGCGATGAGCGATCTGCCCAAGTTATTGTCCCAGGCGAGAGCGGTGCCTTACCTGGTAAATGGAGTAATGAACGGGTTTCGTTTAGACGCAGTCGCGCCTTCCAGTTTTTATGACAAAATTGGTTTGAAGCAAGGGGACGTCCTCCAGCAGGTCAATGGTGTGGACATTCGTGATCCCGGTACGATGCTGACCCTCTTCCAGCAACTTCGCAATGAAAAGACGGTCAAACTTGATGTCCTGCGTAATAATCAGCGAACGGCGATGACCTTCGACATTCGCTGAGTCCGCTGTCGCCTCATCTGTTACAGCCTTTTCCTGCTTTCGACAGCCGACTGCCGTTCTGAAGCCTTTGATGTTTGCGGGATCAAGAAGGCTCATCTCCCTTCGACGATCTAGATCTGGGAGCTTTGGCAATCTTGTCAGAGACGTCAGTGAGAGGGTATTCTTTTAGGTTCCAAAGGCTTATGGTCTTCTTGTGAGGCTGATCCCAGCCATGAGGCATGCATGATGAGTGTTCTGTGATGAAAGACGAGCATTCCGGTCGACCGCTCTTAGGATCGATTCTCGAGGACAAATTCGGCTTGTCCGAAGCGAAGCTGCTGGAGGCGGTCAATCTTCAGCAGACTAAAGGCGGTCGCCTCGGTGAGATCCTCGTCCGAATTCGTGCGATTACCGAAGATCAACTCCTCCAGGCGCTGGCCGTTCAATTTGAACTTCCCTGGCTACCCCTGCTTGATGTGAGTCAGGTCGATCATGAATGGGTCAAGAAGGTTCCGATACACTTCGCTCGCCGTTATCACGTGCTGCCTCTTAAAACTGAGGATGGTGCGGTGCTTGTGGCCACGACCGATCCCATGGAAACGGCGGCATTGGACGACCTTCGACTGTTGCTCGGGCTTCCGATCAAACCGGTCCTGACCAGCAGCCTGTCACTCCTGGCCTGTTTGAATCGCGTGTATGACGAAGCCGCGAGCCCCGCGGGTGCAGAGCAAGTCATGGAAGATATCGCCGCCAGCGAGAGCCTGGATCAGATTGCTCACGAGTTGGATGAACCCCAGGACCTTCTGGATGCCACAGACGAAGCCCCCATCATCCGGTTGGTCAACTCGGTGCTCTTCCAGGCGGTCAGACAACGAGCGAGCGATATTCATTTCGAATCATTTGAACGGGGGCTGGTCGTTCGATATCGCATTGACGGGGTGCTCTATCCCGTCCTCACACCGCCCAAGCATTTGCAGTCGAGCATTATCGCGCGACTGAAGATCATGGCGGGTTTAAATATTGCTGAGAAACGATTGCCGCAGGATGGCCGGTTTCGAATTCGGACGGCAGGTAAGGATGTCGATTTGCGTGTATCGGTGCTGCCGACCTCACATGGAGAACGGGTGGTCCTGCGTCTGTTGGAGAAAGAGAACCGCCTTCTGAATTTATCTGAGATGGGCTTTGCGCCGGATCGGTTGGGAATCATCCAACAACTGATCCAATTGTCACACGGCATCATTCTCGTAACCGGACCGACCGGGAGCGGAAAGACGACCACGCTCTACGCGGCATTGACTCATATCAATGCACCGGACAAGAACATCATTACCGTCGAAGATCCGGTGGAATATCAGCTGGTGGGCGTGGGCCAGATGCAAGTGAATCCCAAGATCAACCTGACGTTTGCCGCGGGGCTGCGGTCGATCCTAAGACAAGATCCCGATGTCATCATGATCGGCGAAATTCGCGATCGTGAAACTGCTGAAATCGCCATTCATGCCTCGCTCACGGGACATTTGGTCTTCTCCACGCTCCATACCAACGATGCCGCGAGCGCGGCGACACGATTGATCGACATGGGCATCGAACCGTTCCTTGTCGCCTCGTCGGTCGTGGCGGTCTTGGCGCAACGGTTACTGCGCCAGGTCTGTTCGGATTGCAAACAGCCGTATCACCCGACCGATGAAGAACTGATTCGACTCGGTATCGTTCCACCCAAGGTGCGCCCCACATTTTATCGGGGAGTCGGCTGTCCGGTCTGTTCCCAAACCGGCTATCGTGGCCGAACAGGTATTTTCGAGCTCCTCGTGCTGGACGATGAGATTCGCCGTCTGATCGGGAGTAAGGCGGACTCGGCGTCGATTCGTCAAGCAGCGATGGCGAAGGGAATGGTGACGTTAAAAGATGAAGGGACGGAGAAAGTGTTTCACGGGGCGACGACGACCGAGGAGCTGATGCGAGTGACTCAACAGGAAGTCGAGATCTAGGAGCATGCCGGTCTACCAGTATAAAGGGTATCGCAACGACGGCGGGTCCGCGACCGGCATCATCGATGCCGAGAGCCCCAAGGTGGCACGTGTAAAATTGCGGAAGGTCGGCGTGTTTCCCACCGATATGGTGGAACAGGGTTCTGGAACGGCCGGCTCGACGACAGGTTCTGCCGTAAAGTCCTCCGCTGGAATGGGCCGCTCCCCTGCTCTCAGCACGACCGATGTGGCGATGATGACCCGGCAGTTAGCGACATTGCTGGTGGCGGGTCTGCCGCTCGTCGACGCGCTTGGTGTGATGGTCGATCAAGCCGAAAAGAAGTCCGTGAAGGCTCTTATGGCCGACATCCGCGAAGAAATCCGCGGAGGCGCGTCCTATAGCTCGGTATTGGAGCGCTATCCTCGCGAGTTCTCCCAGATCTACGTGCACATGGTACGGGCCGGTGAAGCCAGCGGAGCGTTGGATCAGATCTTGTTCCGCCTCGCAGAGTTTCTGGAAAAGCAGTTGGCGCTCAAACATAAAGTGACCAATGCCATTCTCTATCCGGCTCTCATGATGATTGTGGGTTTCTCCGTGCTTTTTTTCCTCATGACCTTCGTCGTGCCGAAAATCACCGCCGTCTTTACGAGTTTGAAGCAGGCCCTCCCCTGGCCTACCGTCGTGCTCATGAGCCTCAGTCACTTTCTTGCAGACTATTGGCCGGTGATTATTGGCGGTGTGGCGCTGATGGTGTGGGCCGTGCGCCGGGCCTTGAGAACAGAAACGGGTCAGCTCAAGGCCGACCGATGGCTGCTGAAGATTCCCCTTATCGGGGAAGTCGCGCGTATGGTCGCCATCTCTCGGCTCACGAGCACGCTGGCCACTATGTTGGCGAGCGGTGTGCAGTTGCTGGACGCCATGGATGTCGCGAAACGCGTGATGAGCAATCGCGTGCTGGAACAGGCCGTTGAGGGCGCCAGACAGAACATTCGCGAAGGAGAGACGATCGCCGAACCGCTCAAACGGAGCGGAGAGTTTCCCGCGCTGGTGACCCATATGATTGCAGTCGGTGAGCGGAGCGGTGAAATGGAGGAGATGCTGCGTCGAATCGGACAAATTTATGATGGCGAAGTGGAACGAGTGATCACGCGGTTCACGTCGCTATTGGAACCCATCATGATCTTGATCATGGGGGTCTTGGTGTTCTTTATTGTGGTGGCCATTCTGTTGCCGATCTTTGAGATGGGATCGATGGTGCGGTAGCAACGAAGGGAAGGTCAAGGCTGAGGTTAAGGCTGAGCCTGAGGTTAAGACGAGAGATGAAGCCCATCGAATCTTCGCTCAACCTTGACCTTAACCTCAGCCTGTTTCCCGTGTTGATGCATTGTGCGCGTAAGGATTGCTGGGGCAGTACGAGGCTAAGGAGATGGTGACGAGTTTAATGGGAGGTGTTCGATGAGTGGTAGAGAGCAAGTTGAGGGCATGTGGACAATCTGGAGCAGGAAACGTGGGCAGGGAGGCTCCCTCGCCTCGCGGCTCACACCTCACGCCTGCCGTGGAACCGCTGGCTTTACCTTTATCGAGATCATGGTCGTGGTCGCGATCCTCGCGATCCTTGCGGCTCTAGTCGTCCCCCGCATCATGGGCCGAACCGATGATGCCAAACGCACGGCGGCAAAAGTTCAAATCAGGAATATCGAAGGAGCGTTACAGCTTTATAAGCTCGACAACGGCGTCTATCCCTCGACTGAACAAGGATTGAAAGCCCTGGTCGAGAAACCTTCAGTCGGGGTGATCCCGAAGAAATGGAAGCTCGGTGGCTATATCCAAAAGCTTCCGGAAGATTCCTGGGGTAACCCCTACAAGTATCTGAGTCCCAGTCAGAGGGGTGATTACGAGATTATCTCTCTCGGAACCGACGGTGAAGTGGGCGGCGAAGGGATCAATGCGGATATCACCAATTGGAATCTGGATAAGGACTAACAGGATGCTGGAAAGGAAGGTTGAGGTTAAGGCTGAGGTTAAGTTGAAATGAGACCAGTCGAATCTTCGCTCACCCTGAACCTCAACCTCGGCCTGTCTCGCACCATGCGATCCTCAGGTGGATTCACCATCCTGGAGATCATCCTGGTGCTCTTTTTGCTCGTCGGTTTGCTGGGAATTGTCTTGCCTCGAATTTCACTGGATGAGAATCTTGGCTCGGTCGGCCGGCGAATGGTCGGAACAGTGCGATCCCTCCAGAGCATGGCTATGTTGACGCAGAAAACAGTCCGCCTCTACGTTGATATGGACCGGGGGGTCTATTGGCCGATGATCTTGGATGGGAACGAGGAAAAAATACCCATCGATGCCAATTGGATTACGCCGTTCAACCTCCCGGAGACCGTTCACTTCTCAGATATCCTGGTGACTCAGGGAAGAAAGGATTCCGGTAAGGTCGATCTGTTTTTCTACCCTACTGGAAGGATCGATCCAGCGACGATGCATCTGGTGGATACGGGTAACAACATTCTGGCCATTGCTATTGAGCCGGTGACTGGAGCCATCCGCATGAGCGACGAGCGGATTGAGCCTCCGAAACCGCTCACAATTCCCGATCGAGTGAGGCCCTTGCTCGAGACCACCACCACAGTGGTACGCAAGTAATCGGTCAATGCGGAAACGGTGTCATCGCAGAGTCTTGTATGAAGAATGAACAGGGTTTCACGTTATTGGAGGTGCTCATTGCCCTCGGAATTCTTGCATTGGCACTCCCGATCTTGTTGGGACTCCGGAATTGGGACCTCGATCTCCATGCGAGGGCCAATGAACTCACCACCGCCACGATCCTCGCTCAGGAAAAGTTGATCGAGACGGAGGTGGGGCCTACAGTTCCGCTGGGTGAAACCGGAGGAGAATTTCTTTCGACGCCCCTGGGCTCGCAAGCCACTGCCGAGCAGACAGATCGTCCGTCGGGGTATCGGTGGAAGCGAATTGTCTCGCGCACGCCATTGCCGATCGTGCAGGAAGTGAAAATTCAGGTCATATGGCTGAGAGGAGCCATTGAAGAAATGGTCGAGGTCAGTACCTATGTCTTTTCGACAAATCCCAGCTTCTGAGGACGGTTTTACCCTTGTCGAAGTCCTGCTGGCGGTGTCTTTGGTTGCCATGATGGCGACCTTGGTCTTTGGCTCGCTCTTTGTCACGACGAGTGCGATCGATGCGGCACGAGCAAACTCTGTCAATGAACAGATCGTTCGCAGTACATTGCGGGTGATGACTGATGAATTGTCGGTTGGCGTGAGTCTCACGACCGGTCCTTGGATGGGAATCAATGCCCAGCAGGACAGCCAGCCCTCCGACACAGTAGCCTTTCTCACAATGGGCCAGTTTAGAGGGGCGGAATCGACCAAGGATACCGAGTTGGTTCGCATCGTCTACACCAGAGAAGGTGATCGCCTCCTGCGATTCGTGCGGAGGAATCTCTACGGTCTGACTGATGAATCCGTGGAGCAAGTCGAGTTGGCTACCAAAGTGAAGGGGTTCAACGTGCGCTATTACGACGCCAAGAGCAAACTTTGGGTCGATGAATGGGACGGTCGCGGGCGCAGCGGAACTCCGAAAGCACTCTTGATCGAGCTCACAGTGATGGTCGATAGTGGTATGACGCCATTAACGAAACCCCAAGAGAACCCGGAACTTCAAACCGTCCGCCAGTGGGTCGCAGTGGGGCCCTCATCATGACCCTGCCCTTCGCCTGGCCTGAGGTGCTGAAGTTTAAATCTCCTGTGGTATGGGGAGTGACGTCGCTTGCCTGCTTCATCCTCTTTCTGCTCCTGACCTTTCCCTACGGTCCACTTCAGCATCGCCTGTTGACCGAGCTCAATCGGGCGAGTGGTTTGGAGGTTCGCGCCGCGGATTGGTCCGTGGGATTTCCTGTGGCCATTGAGTGGCGTGATGTCGTGCTCGCCGGACCGACGATCGGGGCGATTCCACTTGAAGCGGTGCGGACCACAATTGGAGTCTTTCAGGCATTTTTAGGTCAACTGGTGATAGACTATGCCGTCCAATTACCGGGAGTGGCACAAGCGGGTGCTGGACGCGCTACGGGATCAGTGACGACGGGCTCGTGGTCCTTACGAGGCCCTGTCGCCGTCAAAGGCCATCTTCAGCAGATGGATCTTGTCTCGATTTTGAAACCCTATGTGAGCCGAGGTACAGTGCAGGGAGATTTCACGCATCGATGGGACAGCGCACAAGGAGCCAATGCTGCCCTCAAGGGTGAAGGGACTTTGAAGCTCGAAATCAAGGATCTTATCGTCGAACGGATGGCGGCTGGAACCCCTTCCATTCCGTCCATTACATTCAACCGTCTGCAGGGTGCGATTGCCTGCCACGATGCAGCATGCGATGTAACAGAGCTAAAGGGCGACGGTGCCGATGGATCAGTCACAGCTCAGGGACGTATCATGTTGAGGCAGCCGCTACAACAGAGCGTCCTGGACCTCACGGTCACCGTGATTCCCGGCGCCGGGTTTGCCCAAAAGGCCGCCAGTCTTTCTTTGCCGCCGTTCCAGCCTGGAAATCCCATCACGTTCAAGCTGGTGGGACCGATCGTCAATGCGAAAGTGGCGCTATAAATAGGATGCTGAAAAAGTCCGCCAGCGTTATTGGAAGGCTAAGGCTGAGATAGACCTTGTGATGATGAGGAGTGAACAGGGTTGTCGATGATTGCTGATTGTGTCGGACTCGATATCGGAAAGACGGCCTTTAAGGCCGTGCGCTTTCGCCGCCGTCTCACGGGGCGCGAATCGGTGGAATATTTCCATCTGCCGCTTCCCCAAGGACGTCGGGAACAAGCGGAGCCTGCGCATCGCGCCGGCATGCTCAGAAATTTTCTCTGGCAGCACGGCTTGTATGGTGGTGGGGAGATCGTCACCGCCCTCTCCTGCCAGGATGTATTTGTCCGGACCCTCTCCTTCCCATTTCGCGATGCCTCAAAACTGGCTCAGGTCGTTCCGTTCGAAATGGAAAATCTGATCCCCATGGCCTTGGAGGACGTCACGGTCGGCAGTCTGTTGTTGCCGGCACGAGAATCTCAGGAGGGTGTCGCGAAATCCAAAGGGTCCGACGTCCTCGTCACGGCAGCGCCTAAAGAAAAAATTGCTGAACATCTTCGGTTTATGGCCTCCGCCGATTTGAATCCCTCCGCAATTTCCATTGACGGCATGGCCTTGTTTTCCGTCAGTCAATTTTTGAAAGAAGAAGGGGCGCAGGTGCCCGGCGATATGGCGATTATCGACGTCGGGGCTTCTAAAACGACTTTGTGCCTTGTGCACGAGGGCCGACCGGTGCTGTTGCGGACAGTCCTGTGGGGTGGGAATCATCTCACCCATGCACTCGCCGTTCGTTATGCCTGTAGTTTCGCCGAAGCGGAGCGACGCAAACGGGCTATGGCCGTTCAGGAAGTCGATGCCTGGCTCGAACCGGTCCTCAGGGAACTGCGCGTCTCCCTCCAAGGCTATGAGTCCTCTGTCCATCAACGGTTGAGCCATTGTTGGGTATCGGGCGGCGGCTCGAAGTTAAGAGAGCTGAGCGGGCATATGGCGCATCAATTGGGCTTGCTCCCTGTCGGCCCGCGACAAGGATTTGGATCGAGCTGTCCCCGCGCGTTTTCTGTTGCGTTCGGATTGGCGATCCATCCCAAAATCGTCCGGCCCCGCTGGAAATCGAGGTTGGTGGGATCCGATCTCGCACTGGACTTCAAGGCGGACACCGATGCTGCATCCGACACGGGAGATGTCTCAAGGCAGGATCGACGCTTGGCGTTGTGGGGAGGGATCATCCTCTGTGTGCTGGCGTTGATGGACCTCTCCGTTCGCGTGATGCTCAAGGATTCGACGGTCAAAAACCTCAAGCGAGGGCTTCAAGCACAATACGAGCAAACCTTTGGTGCGGGCGCCACCTCCGGTGAGGAGTTAGACCAGGCGAAGTATCGAGTGTCGCAACTGGAGAAGGGTCTTTCGATTGTCGACGGCACACGTTACAACGTCCTTGCCACGCTTGCGGAACTGGTGAAACATGTGCCGCGAGGCGTACCGTTGAACGTCCGAGAACTGACGATCGACGGGACCAACGTTCACCTGGAGGCGGAAACGACGACGTTCGAGGCAGTCGAGAAGATCAAGCAGGCCTTCGTGGCGAGCGAGACATTTCATGATGTCTCCATTAGCGATACCCGCGTGGGGGCTGTGCCAAACCAGGTCGTGTTTCGTCTCACC
>JBBRRM010000069.1:0-10300 GCA_038275915.1 Nitrospirales bacterium | reverse complement strand
GCCGACATACTTTTCGCAGGTCAATTGCTCAAGGCCGATCGGACCCTTGGCATGGAGACGCAAGCCACTAAGCCCGATATCGGCGCCCATTCCATAACTATCAGCCGCATTGAGCCGGGACGACGCATTGACGAAGACTGCACTGGCATCCACTTCGCGCGTGAACCGCATGGCCGATTCGTAATGAGTGGTCGCGATGACTGCGGTGAGACAGGGTCCATTCGCCGCAATATGCGCCAGGGCCTCGTCTAGATTCGCGACCATTTTGACGGCCAACACGGGCGACTGAAATTGGGTGCGCCAATCCTCCTCTGTTGCCGGGATGACCGAGACGTGTCCGCACACCGCCATTTGTCCCATCAGGGCCATGGTCTTGGAACAGGCCCGCACTTCGATCTTAAACTCTGTGAGCATGCGATTGACCAGCGGGGGCAAGAATTGTCGTGCCACCACCTGTTGCACAAGCAGCGTGTCGAGCGAGTTCGATGCCATGGCCTTCTGGACCTTGGAATTAATCGCCACGTTTTGAGCCATCGGCATATCCGTGTCAGCATCCACGTACATATGTGTGAGACCCCCGTCGTAGCAGAGCACCGGCATCTTCGCCTGTTCCATCACCGCTTTGCGGAGGCTGGCCCCCCCACGCGGGATGATCGCATCGAGTATCTTGCCGGACCGAATCAGTTCGACCGCCACCTCTTTTTCCGGACGTTCGATCATGATCCATGCGCCGGCCGGCACCCCATTCTCTTCTGCAGCTTCGCGCAATCCGATCCCGATCGCCTGCTGCGTCAGTCCCCACTCCGGCGCGCCTCGAAACACACAGAGGTTGCCCGCTTTGAAGCAGAGCGCGATCGACTCCACGGTAATAAGGGGGCTCAGTTCTGACACGACACCGATCACCCCGATCGGGACGCGGACACGACTGACTTGCAATCCGTCCGGCCGTTCCCAACGTGACGTGACGGCGCCGACCGGATCGGGCAGATCTGCGATCAACCGGAGACGATCGACTATTTCTTTGATGTCGTCAGCTGTCATGCGCAAGCGCGCCACGGCGGCTTTCATTCGATCTTTTATGATGTCGGCCTCGAAGGACTTCCCGACCGCGTCCACATCCTTCTCGTTTGCCGCCAGAATCTTTTCCTCGTCAGCTGCCAGTCGATCTGCCATCGCGCGCAAGGCTTTATCTTTGACAGCGCCAGGCAAAAGCCCAAGCGGTCGTGACGCAGCACGACAATCTTTCAGTAACTTATCCATGTAGAGCTTAACGGGAACTTCAGGCATTTTAACCTCGTACGTATGAAGCGTTAGGCGTCAACAGCGGCAGGCAACAACCTTTTTCCCAACAGTACGCGGCAACTATAGCATGCGATTTTTTCGCGAGTAAAGCAGGGAGAGGGTGGTAGGAAGACCATCCTGCTTGCTCGCAGATCGCGCACGATCAGAATCTGCCCGGTCGATGCGCGCAGTGAAGGAAAGTCTGGCTGCCTCTCTCGAAACAAATCGAGCAAGCTCGGAAGATATTCATGGTAAATAGGCCTCGTTGGACGCGCGCAGTAGGAAGCGCACAGGCCATCTAGGGGGAAGAGACGGACAAGTCATCCCTTCCTAAACTTCTCTTCTCGCCGGGCCAGGAACAACCCCAGCCATCCCCACAGCAGCGCCAGCGGAACGAGGACCCATGCCATCTCCCCGGCCATCACACCCAGCGCCTTCACTCCGTTCACAATCCATCCTGTCGTGGCATCGCCGCCACGCGATACGACTGTATCGATAAAGTTTTTAGCCTTATATTTTTCTTCACGGCTCACGACCGTGAAGAGGACCTCACGAGCCGGTTTGGCGAGGGCGTATTCACCGACGCGCCGTACGACAGTAAAGAGAACGAAGACGACCAGCACCGGCATGACGGCGACCACGCCGAATCCGATGGCGCTGGCAAGGGGAAGCGCGACCAGAGCGGACGACAATCCGAACCGACTGATCACACGGCTCGTCATGGTCATCTGCATCAGAAACGTCAATACGTTGACAACCAGATCGATTAGCGCAAACAGGCGGGTGCGTCCTTGAGAGGAGGGAATTTGCTCGCTGATCAGTCTCATTTGCTCCAGATATAAGAATGTCGCGGTCGTCGTCAGGAAGAACAAATAGAGGCAGATGCCCAGAAGATAAGGCGACGAAAGCGCCAGCCTGACTCCGGCCCAGATACTCCCCCCGATAGGTGCACCCTGCCCACTCATCTGTTCAGAGGGTCGCGCCACCGCCCATCGATCCAATCGATGAATGCAGAACCCGCAGGCGGCGAGAAAACCTGCCGAGATGACCAGCAATGCGGGGATCGGGATGACGAATGTCAACCCGGTAGTGAGAAGCGGGCCGACCATCGCGCCAATACTGCCGCCGGCGGCGATCACACCAAAGAGTCGGGCTCCCTGAGTGGGAGTAAAGAGGTCGGCCATGAAACTCCAGAACACCGACACGACAAAGAGATTGAATACTGACAGCCAGACGAAGAACATCCGGGCGGCCCACAGCGGAGTCAGGTGGCTCATCATCGCCACAAAGAAGCAGACCAAGTTGAGACCGAAGAATGCGTATACGGTCAAGAGCAACCGATACCGCGGCACGCGGGCTGAGAGCCATCCAAAGAACGGAGTCACGAGCAGAAGCGTGACAAAGGTGGCGGTCATCATCCAAGGCAGATGCTGCACTCCGCCCTGGATCGCCATTTCATCGCGAACGGGACGCAGAATGTAATAGCCGCATAGGAGACAGAAAAAATAGAGGAACGCCCACCCCACCGGCACGGCTTCGTCCGGTTCTGCATCGGTCACCGACGGGAGCACGTCTCGAAGCCACGCCATACGAGCGGCATCCTGCCGTGAGCGACCCTCCCATGCAAGGAGAAAATTTGCTAGAATGCCCGCGGGCCATGATTTCCGCCATCCTCACGGACATGAAATGATCGATCTGCGCAGCGATACAGTTACCAAACCCACGGAAGCCATGCGACAAGCGATGGCACGGGCGGAGGTGGGAGACGATGTCTACGGTGAGGATCCCACCGTGAATCGCCTCCAGGAAATGGCAGCCGCCATGTTCGGGAAAAAGGTTGCGCTTCTCGTCCCGTCCGGCACGATGGCCAATCAGCTCGCCATTCGCCTCCATACGCAACCGGGCCAAGAAGTCATCGTCGAGAGCAAGGCGCACATCGTCCGGTATGAACAGGGCGCCGCCGGGGCGCTGGCAGGAGTCCAACTCCATTGGGTGGTGGGAACTCGCGGTCTGATCTCAGCCGAGCAGGTCGAGGCGGCAATCCGTCCCAAAGACCTGCACACGATTCAAACGGCGCTGATCTGCCTCGAAAACACCCATAATAGCGGCGGCGGAACGATCTATCCGCTGGCGACGATTGAACGGATTCGCGCAGTGGCTACCATCCACGGCATCCCGATGCATTTGGATGGCGCACGATTATTCAATGCCGTCGCCGCCACGACTTTGCCGGCGGCGTCCTATGCCCAGCACTTCGAAACCCTGTCGGTATGTCTCTCGAAGGGACTGGGGGCGCCGGCCGGTTCGCTCCTCATGATGAATGATCTGACCCTCCTCGATAAAGCCAAGCGGCTGCGACGTATGTATGGCGGAGCCATGCGCCAGTCCGGCATTCTCGCTGCCGCCGGCATCTATGCACTCGAGCACCATATCGGACGATTGAAAGTGGACCATGACCATGCCAAACGACTGGCGCGAAGGCTGCAACAGATTCCGACGGTCAAGATCAGTCCTCAAGATGTCGACACGAACATCGTGATCTTCGATGTGATCGGCCATCACCTGGCTCCGCCGGCGATCGTCGCGGCCTTAAAGCAGGCCGGGGTCTTGATTCACGCGATCGGCGGCACAGCATTTCGAGCGGTCACCCATCTGGATGTCTCCAGTGCGGCGATCGATCAAGCTGGCGACATCTTTGCACGGGTATTGGCGGACTGACATGTCCGCTCATTGACACCTCATCCGGTGAAATCTAGAATGCCGCGTGATGGAGCACCAATGCCACTAAACGTTGTGTCGTTCAAACACATCAGCCGGATCCTTGAGGTCACCGATTCACTTGGTCTGAACCGTGAGTGGGTCGAAATCCCGTTATCTCCGGAAAGTCCTGGCGTCGTCCGGCGGTTGACCAATGGCAAGTTGGAAATCATCGTCGATGCGGACCAACCATTCGAGGACTGGCTGCAATCGCTCCCCATACACATTCAGCTCGTACAGGGAGCCTAAATGGATAGCCCGGCCACTCATCCCGTCCCTACGTCAGAAGAGTTGAAGGCTGAACTGCTGGCGATGCCCGAGCCGCCGGAACAGCCGGATCCGATCACCGAACCGGGATTCGAAGAGCTGGTCACCGTAGCCTTGCGCCACGTACGTGGCCGCCGCGGAGGCGATCTCGTCAGCGTCATTCTGGTGGGATCCAGCGTCCGGCGCGGCATCACCACACACAGCGATATCGATCTCATTGCGCTCGTGAAAGGACAGGCCGACGGCCACGAAATCGTCCGTGTCGCCGATCGTCTGGCCGACATCCGGTATCGCGGGCACCACGAGCTTGAGGAAGACCTCCCCTTCTCGCCGCGCCTCCCCTCACTCTTACGGAAAGCCCGCATCCTCTTCGATCACGAAGGCATCGGTGCCAAGATCATCGAACGTGCCAACCAACGGTTCCGCCAGGGGCCACCCCCTGTCAGCATCAATGAGCAGATCCGCATGAAGGCAGAGTGTTTTCACTGGCTTGGTAAGGCGCGAGATCTCGCCGATAGGCCTGGTACCGCGCAATATCTGCTCTCGATATTTTTCGATGACGTCGTCAGCGCCTTCTTCCGCCTACGAGGCTTCTGGCTCACTGCGCCAGTTGACGTGCCAAAATTCATCGCCTCCCGCGATGCGGCACTGGCTGACCTGGCGGGACGGTTCCTGACTGCGGCTACCCTTCCGGAACGACTCAACTTAGGCCGCGATCTTGCCGATCTTCTCTTTAGGGACGTACCGAATCCTGCCAGAATTGACTGACAGGACTTGGGGATCCATCATGAGGCTGCTGTCGCACGGGACTTGGCAGTCATTCATCGGAGGCAAGGCTCCACGGAAGGCACGCTCCTTGTGAGGATCGCGCGCCGGGAGATCTTGTAGCCTTGACCGCACCAGAAGGAGTTGCAATGGACATCGGCTTCATCGGACTCGGGAAAATGGGCATGAATATGGTCACCCGTTTGCAGCGTGATCGGCATCGGGTCGTGGTCTATGATCGATCGGCGGATCTGATCAAGCAGGCCGAGGGCGTGGGGTGTATCGGCGCTTCTTCCCTAGAAAACCTCGTCGGCCAGCTCAAGGCTCCTCGTGCGGTGTGGATCATGGTCCCTTCCGGCGCGCCGACTGAAGAGACCGTTCAGGCCGTCGCAGCGTTGCTCCAAGCAGGCGACACGGTGATCGATGGCGGCAATACCAGATTTCACGACGATGTTCGACGGGCCGCAGATCTCAAAAAGAAACAGGTTCACTATATCGATGTCGGCACCAGCGGCGGAATTTGGGGACTGACAGTCGGCTACTGCCTCATGGTTGGCGGCGACGAAGCCCCGGTCAAACAGCTCGCGCCCATCTTCACGACGCTGGCGCCGGAACAGGGGTGGGCTCACATGGGCGGAGTAGGTGCAGGGCATTACGTAAAGATGGTCCATAACGGAATCGAGTACAGCATGATGCAGGGGTATGCGGAAGGTTTCGAACTCATGGCAAAAAGCGATTACAAGTTCGACCTCGCCAAGATTGCCGATCTCTGGATGCATGGGAGCGTCGTTCGTTCATGGCTCTTGGAATTGGCCGCTGGGGCGTTGAAACAGGACCCGCGGCTGGACCAATTGAAAGGCTATGTGCAGGATTCCGGCGAGGGCCGCTGGATGATCATCGATGCGATCGAGAAGGACGTGCCGGTCCCGACGCTCACCACGGCGTTATTCACTCGATTCCGCTCTCGTCAAAGCGAGTCGTTTGCGGAAAAGATGCTGGCCGCATTGCGAAATGCCTTCGGCGGCCATGCGGTCCGTCGATAACGCCGGAGCCCTATGCCTCCGAATAGCCCACGCATCGATATCAGCCCCTCGCAGGAAACGATTCCTCCCGTCGATCCCTGTACGCTCGTCATCTTCGGAGGTTCCGGTGATCTGGCCCGTCGGCGACTGATTCCTGCCCTCTACAACTTGCTCCTAGACGGTCTCCTTCCGCCGAATTATGCGGTGATCGGGTTGGGCCGCAAGTTGATGACCGACGAGGAGTTCCGTGCCACGGTTCGTGATGGGGTCGTCACACATTCACGGCAAGCCTTGGTCGAGGACAAGTGGAAAGACTTCTCGCGGCACCTCTTCTACGTGTCGGGGGAAAATGAAGATCTGGGCACCTATACCAGATTGAAGTCCCGAGCAGAGGAGATCGAACGGGACCTCCAATTGCCCGGCAACCGGATTTTCTACCTGAGCATCCCTCCCACTTCGTTCGTGCCTGTATGCGAAGGACTCGAGCAAGCCGGATTGGCAACGAAGCCGAACGCCCGAGGACCCTATACTCGCATCATCGTCGAGAAACCAGTCGGCCGCGATTTGGCCTCCGCTCAAACCATCAACCGCGTAACAGGACGCGTGTTCGATGAATCGCAGATCTTCCGTATCGATCACTATCTAGGGAAAGAAACCGTTCAGAATTTGATGGTCGTCCGTTTCGCCAACATCATCTTCGAGCCGATCTGGAACCACAAGTACATCGACCATGTGCAAATCACAGTGAGTGAAACGGAAGGCGTCGGCTCCAGGGCCAGTTACTATGAAGAAGCCGGTGCATTGCGCGACATGGTGCAAAACCATATGCTGCAGCTGCTCTGTTTGGTCGCCATGGAACCCCCGTACTCGCTGGATCCGGATGTGGTGCGCAACGCAAAGATGGAAGTCCTCCGCTGCCTCAGGCCCATCACCGCTCGCGATGTCGAGCACGTCACCGTCCGCGCCCAATACAGTGCAGGCACGGTCCATGGGGTGCCGATCCCGGGATATCGTCGTGAGAAAGGGATCCATCCCGATTCCACGACGGAAACTTTTGTCGCACTCAAATGCTTCGTGGAAAATTGGCGATGGGCCGGCGTGCCCTTCTACCTCCGCACTGGAAAAGCGCTCGCCCACCGCGCCAGTGAAATCGCAGTACAATTCAAAGACATCCCGCAGATACTGTTCAACAACGATGTGCAGCACCCGCAACCGCCGAACATATTGGCATTGCGCATCCAGCCCGAAGAAGGGCTCTCTCTCCGCATCGTCTCGCGCGTGCCGGGAACGCGGGCACAGACACATCCGGTGGAAATGACTTTTCAATACAGCGACGTCTTCGGACGTCCCTCGCCCGAAGCCTATGAGCGGTTACTCTTGGATGTGATGGCCGGCGATGCCTCGCGGTTCATGCGCCGCGACGCCGTGGAAGCTTCCTGGGCCTGGATCACGGAAATTCTGGAAGGATGGCGCAAGCAAGAGTTGCGATGGCTGCCTGAATATCCGGCGGGGAGCTCTGGGCCGGTCGAAGCCGATCGGCTTATTGAAAAAGACGGAAGGACCTGGCGAACGTTGTAGCGCTCGTTCACGTCAGCCGCAGCTGCTTGAAAATTTCCTCTCTGGTTCCCAATCCACCGATAAACCGCTCGAATTTTCCCCGGTGATAGAGAGCAAGTGCCGGCAAAGAATGAACGTCCAGTTCCGCTGGAATCTGGAAGTTCTCCTCGACGTTCATTTTCACGATCAGCACCTTGCCGGTCACGTCGGACTCCAATTTCTCGAGTTCACGTATGAGCGCTCGACAACCCCCGCATCCTGGCTTCCAGAACTCCACCAGGACGGGCATCCCTGCCTGTTCAACCACATGATCAAAATCCCGATCGGTCACGTCACGCAGCATCGTTTCCATTCTTACGATTGACTTGTGAACGCTGCAGCAAACACCTGCCGATACAATCGCTCAGCGAACAGTCGATATCCCGCCGTGGTCAGATGCAGTCCGTCATTAGAATACCGGGTCGCGAGTTGTTGCGTCTCGGGTTCTGCCGTGGCGGCGAAGAGATCAAGGACCGGCAGCCGTTTCGATTCGGCGTAGCGCAGAATGAGTCCGTTAAGACGGCACCTCCGCTCGAGATGTGCTGCGAACCACTGGCGCCCCTCCTCACTGCGAAGATCGTCATCGACTCTGATCGACGGAACGGTCACGGGCACTGGCGTGATTCCGGCTGCCGCGGCTTGTTCATACATCTTGAGGAGGTTGCGCATGATGTCTGCCGGCGCGGCGTTCCATCCAAGATCGTTCGTTCCTCCGAGAATCACCACATACGCCGGTTGGTACACAAGAACGGCCGACCGAAACCGCATCGCCATTTCACCCGTCAATTCACCGCAAATACCGCTCACAGACACACGCACGGAGGGACCTGTCAAGTCTTGCAAGAATCGCCCATATGGCGTCTCGGTGCCTTGAGGATGGTCGGAAGTGGGCGATTGAAATCCTGCCGTAAGGCTGTCTCCAAAACAGACAATGTGGTTCGCCCCAATCATCAATCTGAGACGGATTCTACCGGCCTAGTCGCGAGTATCTCAAGCCTGCCTGTCCTTGTTAATCACGGAATCCAAGCGCCGCGTCGCAAGACCAGCGCGCGAGGCCCAAGCACTCGACGCATACTGGTGCAATACGTGGCGGGTACGAGGGGGTGGCGAAGCTGCGATTGCGACAGAAGCGCTCATGAATCATGCGGTTAAGAGCGGCTATTTTCTTGACGGTTCAGCACCTCCAGAGTACGACTAATCATTATGGACGAGCTGAAGACTGACGGCGGCGCACTGCCTATCACCCCCCTAAAGGAACCGGTCAATCCGGAGCTGGCCTCCGTGAAGCGACTCCTCATGCTCCTGGCCAAGACCGCGAAGTCCACTCGCACGTATGGGGCCGCCAACCCCGTGGCGCAGAAATTCTTCCAGCAGTTGTACGAAGAACTCACAGCTCATTTAGCCACGTATTCCAAATTGGCATTTCTTGTTCAACGCTCCGAACTGTACTTCAACGGAGAAGTCGTCTATCGAGCCGAGCAGGATTCGAGCAATGACAGTATTGCGTTCAAACTTTATGCGGATGGCATTCGGGAACTCGTATTTCTCGAGGGTCTTTCTGCTGAAGACCTCTCCTTCTTGCTGGATTCGTTGTGGGACAACCTCGAGACTCAAGTGGAGGATGACGACATTGTGACCCGCTTGTGGTCCAAAAATCTCTCCACCATCACCATGGTCACCGCGGAAGAAATCGCCAAAGCCTCGACCGGCGGGGATGCCTTTGTACTGCCGACTGCTGGAATGATGGAAGCGCCAGAATCGAGTTTGCGAGACCTTTTGGATAAGGAGCAAGCCCGCATTAATAAGGGTGGTGGCGCAGAACCCGTGGGCGGCGGGATGCCGGCGGCAGAAGGAACCGGAGGGGGGGTGAGCAGACAAGCTGGCCGATTCCTGTCCGGCTACGTGGGCTATGACATCACCGAAGCGGAGTTGGCCGAGCTGGCAAAGGAAATCGAAGCCGAGAGCACCAGAGATAACACGACCTATCTGTTGGATATGCTCACCGCAATACTGGCTTCGGAAAAATCGCCTGCGATCCTGACAAAGCTCCTTGACCTCTGGGGAGCTGTCCTCGATGCATTGATGGCCCAGGGCAAATGGACCGTATTAGATAGCGTATTGGGCCTGTTGCATGTCACCGCCGACGTCAGACCGGATCTCGGAGAGGATCACAAGAAGCAACTGACGGCCCTGCTCGATAATCTCGGTCGAGCTGAATCCGTGAAGAAGATCGAAACCTATTTGAACAAGACACCCCATGCGACGACCGAAGGATTGCCGGCGGTTCTATTGGCCATGACGCCGGCGGCTGTCCCCGCTTTATGCACCCTCTTGGCAAATCTGGAAACTCCGGCACATCACGCAATCGTGATCCAGGCCCTCGAGACACTCGCGAAAGATCAACCCGATCACGTGCTTCGCGGTTTGTCAGACCGCCGACCCCGCTATGTGAAGAACCTTCTCGCGATCCTTCTCAAATGGAACAATCCTAGATTTGCAGATGCGATTGAAAAGCTCGTGCGCTATCCGGACCTTCAAGTACGGAAGGATGTCGTGCGAGCGATCGGCATATTGCGTCCCAGCGGAAACGGAATGAAACTGGTTTCGTTCTT
>JBBRRM010000068.1:0-10412 GCA_038275915.1 Nitrospirales bacterium | reverse complement strand
GGCCACCCAATTGATTCATGCCCGCCTCGAAGGACACTCTCGTCCTCGTCGAAGGTTTCTGGAACAGAAGCCCCAATGTTTTCCCGGGGAGCAGGGGATGAGGAATTCCTCGTCGCTGCTTGTCTTTCAAGAGGGCCGCTGACCTCAGGAGCGCCTCGATGTCAGCCTTGCTGATGGCCCCAACATCGATGAAGTCTTTCTTGCCGGTCTGCGCTCTTATTGTTCGTTTCCTCATAGCTGTCTCGTCCTATCGGCCCCGGACGCCTTACCCCGCCTGCTTGCTGAAAATCTGACCAAGGGTCTCGAGCAAACGATCGATTTCCGGTTGCGTGATGATCAGCGGCGGTACGAACCGAATGACGTGCTCGCCGGTCGCATTGATCAGGATGCCGCGGGCTAAACACTCACTCACGACGGACTTCCCATCCATATCAAGTTCAATCCCCTGCAAGAGTCCGAGCCCACGCACTTCTCGCACCACGCGATGTCGCTCCTTACAATCGGATAACCCCTTCGCAAAATACTCTCCCATTCTGCGAGCCTGGTCCAGCACTCGGCCTTCAAGCAGAACACGACAGACGGCCAGTCCTGCCGCACAGGCGAGCGGATTGCCGCCGAACGTCGAGGCGTGACTGCCGGGCGAGAAGGCCTTCGCAACGGGGTCCGTTGCCAGACAGGCCCCGATGGGCACGCCGCCGCCCAACCCTTTCGCCAAGGTCATGATATCCGGCTGCACCCCTAACTGCTCATAGGCAAAAAGCGTCCCGGTCCGTCCCATCCCGGTCTGCACTTCGTCGAAAATCAATAAGACGTCTTTTTTGGTGCACAGTTCTCTGACTTGCTTCAAATATTCGCGGTCGGCGACATAGACACCTCCCTCGCCCTGAATCGGCTCGAGCATGATCGCGGCAGTCTTGTCGGTCACGGCCTGTTCCAACTCTTCCAGATTATTGAACGCGACGTAGCTAAAGCCAGGGAGCAACGGATCGTAGCCCTTCTGAACCTTGTCCTGGCCTGTCGCCGTCAACGTCGCCATTGTGCGGCCATGGAACGAGTTCTTCATCGTGACGATCTCAAACCGCCCGGCTCCATATTTGTCATGGGAATAGCGACGGACCAGTTTGATGGCCGCTTCATTCGCCTCAGCCCCGCTGTTACAGAAGAACACCTTGTCGGCAAAGGAGTGATCAACCAGCGTTTGCGCTAACTTCACTTGAGGCTCGGTGTAATAGAGGTTCGAGGTATGGATGAGTTGCGCGGCTTGGCGCTGAATCGCCTGAACGAGATCCGGATGGCCGTGCCCGAGGATGTTCACTGCAATCCCACCGACAAAATCTATGTACTCTCGCCCCTCAAAATCGTACACTTTCGTCCCGCGCCCTCGCACGATCGAGAGCGGCTGACGCGTATAGGTCTGCATCAAATAATGTGCGGCGTCCTGCTTGAGTTCTTCTGTCGGCATGACGGACGTATCCCCTTGTAAAGTAAGGGAAGGTAGCATAGGCCCCTGGATGGAAGCAACTTGAAAGGCGCGGCAGACCTGTGCAACAGAGTCGCGACGCTTCTTTACCCAGGGCGTGAATCGTTATGATACTCTCTGTCGGATGAAATCCTGCTCGCAGTGCCAACAGCAGAACCAGGAAGACGCAAAATTCTGCTACCAGTGCGGCAACACGCTGACGAGCATCACTGCACCGCCGATCGTCGGCCCGCTGACCCACACCGATGAAGAGCTCTGGCGGCAATTCATCGGTCCACATGCCGATCAGTACCTGAAATATTTTAAAAAATTTGGATTGGGAGAAGACCCGAAGTTCGTTCTGACCTGGAATTGGCCGGCCTTTCTCTATATCTCGTTTCTCTGGTTTCTCTACCGAAAAATGTACGTCTATGCGCTGGTCTATGCCCTCGGTCCGATGATTTCGACTTACTTGACCGGCGACTTCACCGTGGGCCTCGTCTGGAGCATCATGGCCGGGGCCACAGCGAATTATGTGTACTACTGGCACTGTCGCGAACAGATTGGCGAGATCAAGAAGACCTCATGGGCCGATCCGGTGAAACAGGACGAGGCGTTGAAGGAGGCTGGAGGGGTCCAATCCTATGTGATCTGGGTCGGAGTCGCGGTCTATATCATTTTTGCGTTGACGATGGCCAAAATGGTGCAGGATGGACTGCCGGACGGGGATCGGATACCAACAAAGCCAGTGAAACCTACTGCAACGAGTATCACCTAAAGGGTGAGAGGTCCCGACTGCTCTTCCTGATACGACGGTGCCTTATTCCGGCATACTCTGCTGAGTCCGCTGCCACCCGATCCAAGCCTGAAACCAACCGAAATCCTGTTCATAAGCGGCCCCGCCTGAGTCAGCCGCTTCCTGCTTCTGCTCGATCTGGGTATAGGTGCGCGGCCAGTTTTTTTGCCACCAGGATTTGAGTTCATCCGGAGCATAGGTCTGGCCGTTCGGCTGGAGAATGCCTGCCGCTGCACAGACCGGCGCAATCAGCGGCCAGTAGCGATCTTTCCCAAGACCCAGACCTCGAAAGTGTTCACGCAGCAGAAACACCACCCACAGCTCGGCGCTGTGCTTCTTGTTATGTTTGAAGGGTTGGATCTGTCGGAGCGGCACCGGATCGAATTGCTTGATGACCGAGGTATAGTCGGGGCCGCCGTAACTCCCCGCCACCTCAGCAATACCGTCCAGCATCTTTCCCAATTCCACTTCCGCGACGGGTGAAGGTGCCGGTCCCCCGTCTAGGGTCGACTTTGCAAAAGGATTCTGGGTGGTCAGCAATTCAATCAGCGGCTTGAGTTCTCGAAGACGCGCGGTCGCCGCTTTCAGAATCTGTTCCGATTCCAGCCAATAGTCGGGATCGTTCTTCGTGAGCCGTTCTCGTCCCGGCGGCGGAAGAACCGTCGGCACCCAATAGCGCATGAGCACAAAGAAGATGTAGTCGAACTGCCCGCCGACCTGCGCGATTCGATCGAATAAACGGGTGGTCCGCATTTCGATACAGAAGGCCTGCGCCCGGTCGGCTACGTGCAGTCGTTCGCCGATCCTGTTCCACCAAGCCTCGAGCGCTGGCCAGTTTATATCGGGAGGCGGCGAGGTGGTCATACCGACGTCATATCCTGTGTTACAGAGAATTGGGCGGCATGGTACTGCCGGTCTCTATTGAAAGCAACCGCTTGACTTGGGCACCTGTTCCAGTATGCTTTAGCGGTGAACATATCCCTTCAAGCTCGAGAGGAACGCACAATGGCCCGACTCATCCTGCTTCGCCACGGCGAATCACAATGGAACTTGGAAAATCGTTTCACAGGATGGGTCGATGTCCCCCTGACGCCGCGAGGTGTGCAAGAAGCGAGGAACGCGGGAGAAAAACTCCGAGGCTTCAACTTCGATCGAGCGTTTACCTCTGTGCTTGAGCGCGCAAACGAAACCCTCCGATTGGCACTCGATGCGATCGGTCAGTCGAATATCCCAATAGAGAAGGACAAGGCCCTCAATGAACGGATGTATGGAGAGCTTCAGGGATTGAATAAGACCGAGACCGCGAAAAAATACGGCGAGGCTCAAGTGAAGATCTGGCGACGGAGTTACGACGTGCGTCCACCGGGGGGGGAAAGCTTGAAAGATACCGCGGAGCGTGTGTTGCCCTACTACGAACATACGATCAAACCGCATCTCTTAGACGGGGAAACGATCCTCATCGCAGCGCACGGAAACAGCTTACGTGCCCTGATTATGGAGTTGGAACAGCTCTCCAGGGACCAAGTGCTGGAATTAAATATCCCAACCGGTGCGCCGCTGCTCTATGAGTTGGATCAGACAGGGAAGGTCGTCAGTCACCGCTACCTCTGATAGATCGCAGCTGCAAGGGAATTATCCCACATTTTGCAATAACTGGCCGTAGGCGTCCACCGGCACGAAGTCGATCAGCAGAGTCATCAACTTCCATCGCTCGTCTTCTTTGACCAATCGGTTCTCTTCCATCAGCGTCGCGGCCTCCGCACTCACTGCAAGGGGACTCACTCCTCCTTCAAGCAATCGACTATACCGACGACGACGTTCTTGCCATTCGTTGAGGTAGGCAGTCCAGGTGGCGGAACCGATTGGTACGGTCGTACCCCATCCTGCTTCCGTCATATCCAAGATGAGTTCCGACAGCGCGGCTTGATACTTCTGAGGGAGGTGCGCCTCGATGGCAGCAAAAATCCAAAATAGATTCAGCGAAAGCACTTCTTGCGTGATCGCGTGAGCCTGCTCCATCGTCGCTTCGATACCATATTCCTCCAGTTGCTGAACAGACACGCCACCCGGCATCGCTGCGATCAAAGCCGCCGCTGCTTCTCTCGGCGTCATCGAATTGTCGGGCATAGCTTACTGCCTCCATCGTCCATGAAAGCGAGAATACCCTAATGCCGCGAATGCGCTCAAGGAACTTGTCCAGTCCTACCCTCTATGCTACAGTCCGCCGGCATGATTCGACGGATAGCCGCCACATTTTCACAAGGGACCTGTGCCGCGAGTCTGTTGGCTATCCTGGTCGTGGGTATCCTCGCGTCCGCCCCTCCGGTTTACGCCGACGAAAACCGTTGGGGGTTTGGAAGTGACCTGGGCCTCACATCCGGGACGGTCAATGGCACAGTGTTCACCCTGGCATTCAGTGGTGACTACTACATCGATCGGAACTTTTCAATCGGACCGATGATGCAGATCAGTCCGATGGGCGATCTCTTCCAAATCTCCTTCGCCGGCGTCGGGCGCTATCACTTTCGCCTCAAGAATGGCATCAATCTGGTACCGTTCACGGGAATCGGCTTGCTCCACTCGGACCTCGATCGTGGAACCGGTCCCGGCAGAATCGACCGTAACGATACGAGCTGGTATATTCCTATTGGTCTCTCACTGGAGTATCAGGTAGTCCACAATCTTGCCTTGTCTTCGACGTTGATCGTGAATCTCCACGACGTTAACCTCGCGCCATTCCTCCCTGATAAAGACCATACGAGCGTTGCGCTGCTGTTCGGTTTCCGCTTCGGCCCCTGATAAATGGGATGCGAAATCCCGCGCTCCGTCCATATCACCATCCCCTAACCCGGAGTGCTAGACAGCGTGAGGCAAAGAGGTAGCGGTACTTTGGGTGGTCTCTACAAAAATCCGGCACGCTGATTGGCTGATGAAGGATCCGAGGAGGGGGAAGTTATGCCGCTTTGGCTGGCCGCCAGCGCAGTCCAATGTTGATGAGTTCCTGCAATAAATCTTTATAGGTATAGCTGGCTTTTTCCGCCGAATCTGCAAAATCTTCGTCGTGAGCAATTTGTGGATTCGGATTGGCTTCGAGCACGTATACATTCCCCTCCGCATCCATTCTCACGTCGATGCGCGCATAGCCGCTCAAGCCGAGGGCACGATAGACACGCTTCGCGAGATACTGAATCTCCTCAGCTTTCCCTTCAGGAAGATTCCTGGCTTCGCCGGACCGAATGCCATACTTGTCTTGATATGCACGGCTCCATTTGACTCGTTCGGTCGCAATCCGGCGGGCGTCATCCGGAAGCTTGTCCATGATCAGTTCCCACACCGGCAACACTTGGACATGCCCATTACCCATTACCCCGACATATAGTTCGCGCCCTTCGATGTACTGCTCGATGAGGGCGCCGGTCCCGACACTCGAGTGGATGAAGGCGACTCGTTCCTTGAGCTTCTCGTCGTCCTGGACAATGGATGCCTGGGAGATTCCAAGCGATGCTTCTTCGGTCACCGACTTAACAATCAATGGAAAGGGAAGCCACTTGGGCCGCTTGACGGTCCGTCCCTGAGGTACCACCATGAAATCTGGAAAGGGGATTCGATGGAATGAGAACAGCTTCTTGGCAAGAACCTTGTCGCGCGCGAGCATCAAGCCACGCGGGTTGCAGCCTGTATAGGGCACGTGAAGCAGTTCAAGATACGACACGACGTTCTGGTCATACACTGCCACCCCATCGAACTCTTCAAGCAGGTTGAAGGCAATGTGGGGCTTCCAGTCTTCTATGGCCGATCGAAGCACCCCGAGGTCGCTTTTCACCCCCAGGGGCTTGACCTCATGCCCGAGCTTGCGAAGCGTGGAGACCACATCGTATTCCGTCTTCCACTCGGCTCCTGTCACGTCTTGCCCGTTGAGGGGATCCGGAGGAACCAGATCTTCGTGCATGAGGACGAGGATGCGGAGCCGTCTCATACTGCCACCTTATGCCGCCCGCTGCGCAGGTAGTTCATCGTATGCACGGTCAGCAAAATCGTGAAGTCCAATTTTGCCTGCTCCTCCGCGAGCGGAAGTCGCAAGTGGAGCTGACGGCAGCGCTGAATCATATCCTCCAGTACCTGATCGATCGTGTATTGATATTCGCCGGTCCAGGCTGCGACTTTGCGGCGCACCTCTTTTCGGAAGCGATTCAAAAAGGTGGCGGCGCTCATTTTATCGGCATCGGCAGGGGCGTCAGAAAACAATCGCTTCAGGTCCGGGTCGTAAAATGACGGCCGTTCGATGCCATAGTGTTTGCGCTTTCGCTCGTAATGCTCGCGCAGGGTCTTCTTCAGGTCGGGCAATGGATCGATCTCCTCACTCGTGACCACCTTGGGCGACACATCAGCCAGTCCCTCCATCAGTCCATCTACATATTGAAGCTTCTTGAGCACCGGCCATCCTTTATAACGGTCGGCCCATGTCGAATCGGGCGTGAGCCAGACCGCGAAGGTCTCCGCAAAGTCTTCATCCGGATGGCTTTGCGCATACCACACATCGAGATGACGCACGAAACTGCGACTATACGGTCTGGGGCTGTAATATCTGGGATAGGGGTCGGACGAGCGGCCAAATACTTGTTGGCGACTCCGAAGGCGGCGGAGGCGATATGCATTTTCAATGGCATGGCCAGCTTCATGCCGCAGAATTCGCATGCACCATTCGGATGTCCCGCCCTCGACCTCGAGCATCTGTTCCATCTCAAGTTTCGCAAGTCGTGGGTGGGCCAGATAAAACGGCACGGCAATTCCGGGTACACCATCCGGAGTAAACCATTCGTTCGACAACCAAAAGTGGGGACGGAATATAAGTTGTCTGGCTTTGAGCTCGGCGTAGAGTTGCTGGATTTGCTCTGACAGGAATGGTCCGTCGAGGGTGACTCCGAGTTGGCTCATGGGCAGACTCAGGAGCTTCTCGTTCGACCACGAAGCCCATTCCGGCTCGTGATGATGGCCGCCAGACGATGTCATGACTTGAGGCTGTAGTTGTTGCATCGATGTGATGCTCCGGGGACCAAACTATAAGAGATGCTCTAGAAATATAGCATGGTCCTCAATATTCTTCCGGTTTTTACTGCCTTTCTGCCCACTGCCGTCCCTGAGTGGGGGGAAGAATGTCCGATCGAGTCCAAGAATGAGCGAGACAATCAATCCAATCTTTGCCGCAAAGCCGGGTCAAAGGAAACGAGGAGGAAGAGGCAATGGCGCGGATCAGATAACGTTGACTCCTCTATCACACATAGGTGCGAGCCGGTCGTATTGGATTTCACGCTCTACTATTGCTTCGTGCAGATCTAGAATCAGTTCATCGTTGCTGGGTCAAAGCTGATACGCAGGGGGATGTCGCGTGCCTTGAGCGCGTACTCACCCAATCATACTCCTAAAATAGCATCCTATGCCCACGAATGGAGCGGACTGACGTTTCCAGAAAAATCGATACGTCTCCTTTTCCTGATTGCCACGATTCTTCGAAGATCGACAGCCACGCGGTTGACCACGTAGAATGCCCACCTATGTCATATTCGTTACGTTCTTCCCGTACATTTTCAAAGCTTGACGAAGCCACTGAGCAGTTGCAAACCAAGCTGCTGCGCCTCGTCGGAGAAACCATTGGCGAATATGCTCTCATCGAAGATGGCGACAAGATCATGGTCTGCCTATCAGGCGGAAAAGACAGTTATGCGCTGCTCGACTTATTACTTGTCTTACAACGGCGGGCTCCCATTCACTTTGACCTGGTCGCCGTGAACCTGGATCAAAAGCAGCCCGGCTTTCCTGCCCACATACTCCCCGACTACCTCTCTGACATCGGAGTGCCATTCCATATCGAGGAACGAGACACCTACTCGATCGTCAAACGACTCATTCCGGAAGGACAGACAACCTGTTCACTCTGCTCACGACTTCGTCGTGGCCATCTATACCGCGTCGCCACCGAATTGGGCGCGACGAAAATCGCCTTAGGCCATCACCGCGATGACATTGTTGAAACATTGTTCCTGAACTTATTCTATACCGGCAAACTCAAAACGATGCCGCCAAAATTACTTTCGAAAGACGGTCGACATGTGGTCATTCGCCCGCTGGCAGCCGTTCGGGAAAGTGATCTCGCTCGGTATGCTGACCTGCGCGCGTTTCCCATTATTCCTTGCGATCTCTGCGGCTCACAAGAGGATCTCAAGCGGAAACAGGTGAAGGAGTTCTTACGAGAATGGGAGAAACGCTCGCCCGGCTGCACGGACAGTATGTTCGCCGCCTTATCGAACGTGGCGCCGCCACTGCTCCTGGACCGACGGCTGTTCGACTTCGAAGCTCTTCGCGTCTCCGACCAAACAAAGGGGGACGAGGACGCGTGGCTCGACAACGAGAGTAACGCTTAATCAGGCTTCCCTCAAACACTCCCCAAGACTTGGTTCCCCCATGAATGGGGCTACGATTGTCGAGTGGGTTCGTTGGACTGCTTAGTACCGTCGGGAGGAAGAATCGCGGCTTGTTATGCTTTGAGTTTTCCGGTAAAGAGCTTGCGGAACTTATTGACCTTCGGTGCGACGACCGCGGTGCAATATCCCTGAAATGGATTTCGTGCAAAATACTCTTGATGGTAGGACTCGGCCTCGTACCATGTCCCCGCAAGTTCGACTTGCGTCACAATGGGCTCGGGATATATTCCTTCTTTCGTGATTGCCGCAATTACATCGCCCGCAACTTGCTTTTGTTCGAGCGTGTGACAAAAAATGGCGGAGCGGTATTGCGTGCCGACATCATGACCCTGCCGGTTGAGTGTCGTAGGGTCGTGGATGACAAAAAACACTTCGAGCAACTCCCGATAGCTCACAAGAGCAGGATCGAACCTAATACGTACCGCTTCTGCGTGACCAGTCCTGCCACTGCACACGGACTCATACGTCGGATTATCCACCTGTCCGCCTATGTAGCCGGACTCGACCCCAATCACACCCTTCATCTGGTCATAGACGGCTTCGAGGCACCAAAAGCAGCCACCGGCTAAGGTCGCAATATTGGGTCCGGTCTGTGCTGGAGATACGGCTTGTTCCATAGTGCAGATCTGTGATTATTGATTATGTAGTCTGAGAGCGAGTCATGATCGTTCCCCTTTTTTTCAATCCCTCACCTCTGCTTATACCATAGGGAACCATGAGCCGGCGAACAGTTCTGTGAGAAATTGGCGCCCAATCGCCTTATCCAGATATGGAAGAGTCCAAACCACGTGATTTAAAGGAGGGGGGAACAAGAAAGGCTAGTTCTTCAGTTCCTCATTGAGACTGGCAATGACCTGCTTAAGTTTTGCCTCCTCATTAGGCTGAACCTTTGTGAATTGGATGCCGAATGACCTGGCCTTCACCCACCGCACCTGGGCTTCGTCGATCCTCAAAGGCCAGTCGAGGCCAGGCACAAAAATACGGCACTCAAACGACGCCCCCACAACAACCGGAAAATCCGTTTCTATCTTGCAGCCGCCAACAGAAAGGTCTAACGTCCGACCTTGACCTTCTCGTTGTCCGCCAGAAAATGTGCTTCTGAACTGTGATGTAAAACGCGGCTGTTGACGCTTCTCCATAATGGCGCTCCTCTTGATCATACGAGGCTGAACATGTCTCGTCCTTGATCCGCTGATTTTTTGTGGGAGCCATGCCAACTGCTGTCCTCAAAATAGAGAACCCCGGGCTCGGATCAGAAGCGCCGGGGTTCCTGAGATGTTGCGAGTCGCTTCGCTATTTCTTTGCGTTCAATAGTACGTGCCCTCGCCGATTCTGCTGATAGCAGGATTCGGCAGGGTCCATGCAAAAGGGACGCTCCTTACCATACGAGACAATCGCCACCTGCTTGGGGTTTACACCTGATTCAATCAGATAGCTGCGTGCTGTCTTGGCTCGCTTGTCTCCCAAGACAACGTTGTAGGCAGCCGTGCCACGCTCGTCGCAATGACCCTCCACCTTCATCACCGCGCCAGGATGGGCCTTCAACCACTGTCCGTCTCGGTCCAGTGCTGCCATTCCATCGTCCGAAAGCATCCATTGATCATATCCAAAGAACACGTCCTGTAAGCCAGCCTCAATAGCCGCTTTTTCCTCTCTGCTGAGTTCTGCCCGCTGTCGG
>JBBRRM010000067.1:0-10503 GCA_038275915.1 Nitrospirales bacterium | reverse complement strand
CATGCGCTCGGGGAATGTCTGCGGAACGCCTTTCCTGCCCTCAGGCAGGTTATGGCCATGGACGGCGGCTCCTCTTCCGACATCGCCGTGAGCCCTTCGCTCCGACAGGCCACGTCGAAGACGGCTGGCTTCCATACCTGGATACCCTTGTTAGAAGGCAGCACCACAACCCACGTCGGACTTCCAGCCGTGATCGGAATCAGCCCGCGACGTGAACAAGCTGGTACCAAGACCGTGGATAGATGAGTTCGTCGGTGCGTCGTCGGACTAACGGCGTCCCGATTCAACCGGGAAGCCGGCCGCGAGCCAGGCATTCATGCTACCGGTGACGTTGTAGACATGACGATAGCCTAAGTCGGCCAGCGCTTCCGCCGCAATGTTGCTTCGATGGCCGGACTGGCAATAGACGACCAGATGGTCATTCAGCTGCGCTCCGATTTCCCGATGCCGAGCTTTAATCTCTCTATAGTCGATGTTCAAGTCGGTTCCTGGAATGAATCCTTGCGCATGCTCTTCCGCAGATCGGACATCTATTAAGATGAAACCCTTCTGTGGTATGGAGGGCGCCTTGGTCAACCCGTCACGCAGTTGCTGGACTGTGAGCAAGAACGAGTGATTGGCGGACACGCCATTGATGAAGATCATAGACAGTAAAAACAGACCTACAATGGCGATAGCACTACGCATAATCATAGTTGGCCTCCTTAGAACCGACGGGGCGGTGAATCATCCGACCAGGATCCCTCTCACGAATATGATAGAGACCGCATGAAGACCTGGTCAAGTCTCGCCCTACTCTTCATGATTACGCTGGCCGGCTGTGCGGAGGGGGCAAAACTGGTACAGGACAGAGATGACGGAGGGGTCGTCGCCTATCCCTTCAAAGGGGAGCAGGGATCGATGCTATCGTCGTTTCGGCAAGACGCCCTCGCCCTCATGAAGGAGAAATGCGGTGGACCATACACCATCGTACGAGAGGGAGAAGCCAAAGGACGGTCTCGTGTAACCGGCGCGGTTGAAGGAGCGCAGGAGATCGTACAGGAGCGCAGGTGGGGCATTCAGTTCCAGTGCAAGTAAATGGAGCTCAACCAGAAATTTAGGAGCGAATCGGTTGCGCACGGGTCAGGTGATCGATTGTCAGCAGACTGACAAGGGTCAGGCCTTCCGCTTCAACCTTACGTCTGCCATCCTGTTCCTCCCGATCTACGATCACCAACGCATGCGTCACAACGAGGCCGGCATTCCTGGCAGCCGCAACAGCCTTGAGCAGTGACCCTCCGCTTGTCAATACGTCATCGACAATCACTGCTCGATCCCCTGGTTGGAATGCCCCTTCGATGAGTTTCCCGAGCCCGTGATCCTTGGCCTGCTTCCGCACGACGAAGGTCCGCCAGATGCGTGACGGCTGAGTCGCGAACGCAAAATCCGAGATGCTGGTGGCAATTGAAATTGCCCCGATTTCCAGTCCCCCCAGACAGTTGAGTTCGATTTGCCGCAATGCGTCGCACGCAAGGTTGGCTACGAGACGGCGGGATCCCGGATGGGCCATCAGAGAACGGCAATCGACGTAAAAGGGACTTCTCAATCCGGAAGCGAGTGTGAATCCTTCCCCTGGATCCCACTTGAACGATTGCGTTTCGTGAAATGCCCTTGCGAGATCCTCTTTCAGCGTCGTCATCCTATTCCCTTCCTCCTCATGTAGGCAGGCTTACATTCTACACAGGTCGGCATCTCCCGGAAAACAGTCTTTTCTTTAAGCTCTGGAGCAATGCACGATGCTCAGATACACGTGACCTTAAGCAAGTGTGGGTCGGTGATCACAAGACGTTTGGGTAAGAGGCTCCGAAGCGGTGGACTAATGCTACATCCACCCAGGTGCTACCAATCACGAGCCTCCTTTTTCATCGCAGCCGAGTCATCTCCTCTTGTGACTAACTCATGAGACAGGCGCTCAGCTCTTCCAATTATCCTGGCACGACCCGATCGGGCATTGGCTGAGAGTCTAGGCCTTCTCTTGCGGAGCAGGAAAGTTGATCAGCTCTATCGTCGAGGTGCCTCTGCAAGAAGCCGCTGGGAGGATGTATTTGTGGGTTGGGCTTGATAGGAATGCGAGAAGAGTTTTTTGATCGTGCGTGTCCAGTTGCTCCTGAGCTCTTTCAACTGAATGGAATCGTGCCGATAGGACTGTGGGGTGCTACGGAGTCCTGAAAAGAGTGTCTCCACTCTTCAGGGATTGGCCTCAGGTTGTTCCCGTTACTTGCTGCACCGCCGCCATAAGCTTGTCTTGCTCCATGGGTTTTTGAAGGAACGCGGCTGCGCCTGCCTCAATGGTGCTGGCTATGGCCATCCGTGGCCGTAGCGGCAACTAATGACTGGGATGCGGCTCACAGACTATTAAGATTTCCATCTCTCCAGGACTGGTAAGCCATTACCGCCCGGAAGACCTAATCAAGCAAGATCGCATCTCGCTGAGTAACAGTCGGGTGTCCTCGTTGTCATGCACGATCAGGACTTTCTTCTTCTCCATGAAAACTATTCAATTCCCTACGCTTCATCAGGGAGCGCATTATGAACGATCATCGCATGTTCAGCCATCAATCGCTGGCGCACCAATTCGAATTCGCTCACGAGTTGGGCGAGCAGATTGCCCGCCTTCGTGAGATCCTTGGTTTTGCCGAGGGCCTGGAGATCGACACAAAGCTGTCGCATTTTGCGAACCCCCAGGTTGCCGCTCGAACCATTCAACTCGTGCGCAATTCGTGCTAACGTCGGTCCGTCGCCCTGCCGGAGCGCATCCTGTAAGGCTGCCAAACGAGGGGGAACATCTTCCAAGAAATGCGTGATCAGTGTGGACAATAGGTTACAGGACGCATCAAGTTGACGCAAATCTTCCAATATCGCGGAGTCTACGCAATCATGAATGAGTTCTCGTTTTTCCACCAACACTGATTCCTTCCGTTCATCCGGTGTTGACTGGTCCGGGATCCATCTGGCGATGGTCTTACCGAGATCCCCTTGCTTTACCGGCTTAGCGAGATAGTCGTCCATGTCTGCATCGAGACATTTTTCGCGGTCTCCTTGCATGGCGTTCGCGGTCATGGCCACAATGGGAAGTCGTCGGCCTCCGCGTTCCCGTTCGCCCCTCCGAATCATTGCCGTCGCCTCAAATCCATCCATCTCGGGCATTTGGCAATCCATCAATACCAATGCGTAGCTGACTCGAGAGACCGCTTCGACCGCTTCTAGCCCGTTGGCGACGACATCAGCACGGTAGCCAAGCTTCTCCAGCTGACACACCGCGACTTTCTGGTTCACGATATTGTCCTCTGCCACAAGGATGCGGGCACGTGCCGCGACCGCGGCTTCTTTGAGGACATGGCGGGTGACCAACAGGTCATGGGGCCGGCTTGGGGCTTCGGCGTCTGGCAGAACGGCGGCGGATTTCGCAGGCAAGTCCACAATCATGGACAGGCAGTCGTATAAGTGTGAGCGATGCACTGGCTTGGTCAGGTAGGCGGCGATCCCAGCCTGTTTCGCCTTTTCGGCCTGCCCGCGGATACCGATCGAGGTCAGCAGGGCCATGCGGGTCGCCGACAGAACTGGATCGGCTGCGATCGCGTGTCCCAACTCCAGTCCATCCATGCCGGGCATTTGCAAATCGAGGATCGCCAAATCAAAGGGCTCTCCCCTTGTGGCCGCGTCTCTTAACAGGGCGAGAGCCTGGTATCCGTCCGATGCTGTGGCACTCTGGAGCCCCCACTGAGAGGCGTATTGTTCCAGGATGCGCCGGTTAGTGGCGTTGTCATCCACAATGCATAACCGCCGCCCCTGAAGTGACCCTCTCGGTAATGCTGTCGAGTACGCCTGTGCCGGCTGCTTCGTCAGCCACACCGTAAACCGGAAGGTGCTGCCGTGACCGGCCACACTTTCAGCGCCGATGTGGCCCCCCATCTGTTCAACGAGCTGTTTGCAAATGGCCAGGCCGAGTCCCGTGCCGCCGAACTTCCGAGTGGTCGACGTATCCGCCTGGGAAAATGGTTTGAACAAGAGAGCCTGCGCCTCGGGGGTAATGCCGATGCCCGTGTCAGTCACGGCAAACTCGATGAGGGCGCGATCGGCGGTCTCTTCGACCCGGGTGACGTGGATCATCACCTCGCCCCGTTGCATAAATTTGAGCGCATTGCCGGTGAGATTCACGACAATCTGACGTAGGCGGCCGGGGTCGCCTCGTAGCGCCGTCGGCACCTCGGCATGGAGGAGATACCCCCAACTCCAAACCCTTGCGCTGTGCCGGCTCGGCAAAGAGATCTAAGGCTTCCTCAATCGTCGTCCTGAGGTCAAAGTCGATTACCTCCAACGTCAACCGGCCGGCTTCGATCTTCGAGAAATCGAGGATGTCGTTGATGATGCTCAGTAGGGACTCGCTGGATCGCCGCACAGTATCGGCATAATCGCGCTGCTCAAACGTCATCTGGGTATCGAGTAAAAGTCCGGTCATCCCCATGATGCCGTTCATGGGAGTCCGAATTTCATGGCTCATGACGGCAAGGAACGAGGATTTGGCTTGTGTGGCTGCCTGCGCTTCAGCCAGCGCAATGTCGAGGTCGCGATTCTTCTGCTCAAGCTCCTTCGCATAGGTGTTCACTTTGGCCTCTGCCCATTTCCGTTGGATGTACTGACCGATCTGACTGCTGACAATGGCGAGCACTTCCCGCAGATCGTCATCAGGGTGGCGAAATTCATGGCTAAAGAATTCCAGCACCCCCAACACCTTTCCTTTCATAAAGATCGGAAATGCGAAGGCGCCGTGGAGATTTGCCTGTGCGGCGAACGGAGCGCGGCTAAAGTTAGCATCCTGTGTCACATCGAGAACCCAGGTTGGTTCGCCACTCGCCCAGACCCTTCCTGGCAGGCCGAGACCGCGTTTGAAGACGGTCTGCATGGTCACCCGTGAGAATTCCGTCGCTTCTACTGAGGGCTGGTGCCAGATTTCCACACAGCTGAGGACATCCGTGTCGTCGTTTTGAAGCCATAGCGCGCCAAGATCCCAACGGGAAAGATCACAAACAATGCCAAGGATCTTCGGCATTGCGTCCCCCACTGCTTCCGACTCCGCCAATACCCGGGTCGTACCATGTTGTATAGCCGACCGATTCTCCGCCCGTTTGCGCTCGCTGATGTCCTGAAAGATGCCGAGGATGCCGAAGACCTTCCCCTCTCGGTTTCGTAAGGGGACCTTGCTTGTGCTGATCCAGAGGACATTGCCATCCGGTTTTGTGATGCGTTCTTCAAAATTCAGTTTGGGTGTATCGGTCTCCATCACAGTACGGTCGTCGGCACGATACAATTCCGCGACGTCTTTCCAGACAAGGTCAAAGTCATTCTTTCCGATGATAGTTTTTGGATCCTGCATACCGGCCAATTGGGCGAACAGCCTATTGCACCCGAGGTAGGTCGAGGTCCGATCTTTCCAGAACACATAGAGCGGGATGTTGTTCATGACCAGGTTGAGCATGGCATAGGCTTCGATTAACCGATCCTCGGCCTGTTTGCGCTCGGTAATATCCCGCACGAATGCGCTGAAGGTATAACTCTTCCCCCGCACCAACGCCGGAGAGATCGCCAGTTCCACAGGAAATTCATGTCCGTCCCGGTTGCAGGCCGTGATCTCGATCCGTTTATTCAGCACGGGTCCTTCGCCGGTCACAAGGAAATGACGCAACCCGCGCTCATGAGCTTCCCGGTGTTGTGCAGGGACGATGGTGGTGGAGAGGAGCCGCCCGATGGCTTCTTGTCGGGGCCACCCGAACGTCTTTTCTGCTTGGACATTCCAGTCTGTGATGAAGCCGCTGGCATCCATTACTATGATCGCATCGAGCGCCGTCTCGACGATGACCCGCGTATGTGCCTCGCTCTCGCGGAGCGACACTTCCGCTTCCCTCGCGCACCTACTCTCCTGCTGCGCGAACAATTGTTCGCTCCGAAAACGTTTCATCATCCACATCAAGAGTCCAAATGTGGGAAGCACCACGGCGCCTCCTGCCAGGCCAACGTTCCAGAGGACCTTTCGAATCGGCGCCAGTATGTCGCGCCGATCCATGCGCATCAGCGCCGTCCAATGCAGGCCCTCAAACCCTCCACGGGCTTGAGTCCTGGCATAGCCGGTGATGACCGGCAGGTGGCGACGCCGATGCTCCTCCTCGGCGTATCCGGACAGGGATTGTTCGCTCAAGAGCGCCGACGGTAGGCCCAGTTGTTTGAGATTAACATTGGCATGTTCCTGAGGGACGGAATCAATGAAGGCAACGCCCTTGTCAGTCAGGAACTGATACTCCAGCCTTCCCCAAAATCTGTCCCGCTGCTGGAAAGCCCGCAGCGTCCCGGTGAGGACGTGTTCCAGCGCCAGAGTCCCTACCCGCGTGGTGACGGCCCCCAGGAACTCGCCCTGCGGTCCGGTGAGGGGAGCCGTAAAGGATACGGCGTCCACATCACCCAACGCTACGAATGGTTCCACATCTCCCACCTGGATCGCCCGCCCGTCACGCACGGACTGAAACCAGGGTTGGGCGCTGAAATCAAGCCCCATTGTGGACGGATCGGTAGCGACCACAATCTTTCCGCTCTCATTCGTGACCCCGATCCACAAGTAATCCGGGTACACGGTCATCATCCGCGCCATATATGCCGACTGAAACTCCCGGTTGTATGGTTGCGCGCTGACCGTGCCGGCCATGATGAGTACATCGCCGTACCGCTCGAATAAGAATCCGTCCACCTTGTCTGAGACTTCGGCAGCCGTGAGGGCCAGGGTTTCGCCCGCTGTGGCAACCATACGGGTTTCGATGTAGTGGAGCGCGATCCCCCCGATGGCCAGGGTGACAACCGTCATCACAATGAGAAGGACCGGGAGCCAGGAGTAGGAGCGGGGCGCTATGGCTTCAGACATAATCATTCATCCTTTTCGCCTTTGTGCCGTGCGAACTAGCGCATACGGGCGTTATGAGTTGGATCTGTGCCCTGCATACGTTCGTGAGCCAGCTAAGCCTGATGTCACGGAGAACTAGCACGATGTAATCTGTCTCACTCTTGTAGCCTCTCATTGAGATGACAAGAGTTTCCCCGCTAATCGTCCGGTTACTTCGATGCCTAATTCGACGCCGCACCTCGAGGCTGCTTATTCCAGAGCTTCGTAGCAGCGTCTGTCAGCATGATTGCGGGTCGCGCGGGTCTTCGTGCGGATCGAAGACCGGCATCAAAGTTCAGGATCGACAGGTGAGGTCGCTCAGCACCGTGTATGCCAAAGTCGGCGAGTGAATGGCGTTTGGAGAATTGCGGTCCCTGCCTCCAGAGCACTAGGGATTAGCCTATCACCTTGTACGTAGAGCCTGATATACAAATAGCCTTTTGTTTCCAGTCGAAAGGCAAGGAAGCGTTCAGCGAATTCGAACCGATGGAGACGTCGTCAGGAAAATCGCTTGACCTGCTCAGCCAAGGTGTTCGCCACAAGATTCATGTCAAATGGCCAGGCATAGCGGAGCATGATGTCCGGGTATTGCTTCCGGAGCTGCTCAAGAATCTCGGGGATCTCAATCTCCGAGTGCGACCCCCCCGGAGTAAACATCGTCGTGGTCACGGTAATCTGGGTCGCGCCTTTCTTGATCAGCTCCTCAACAGACTCTTCCAACGTTGGAGCGCAAAACTCGTTGTAGGCCACGGCAAAAAGCGCTCCATCCAATTGAGCACGCAGGCGTGCCGCAACCATTTCCAGACCAGCCTGATAGGGTTCGGTTTCTGCGGTCCTCGGCCACCGGCGGATCTTGGTATCCAACTCGATTTCTTCCGGAGAGCGCGACATCTTCGCGGCTCGCCGGTGAGCCTCCAACCGCTTCAGCCTCATGACCAATTCCTGCGGGCAATCTTTGGGAATCCCGCCATGACCAACCAGAATCACACCTCGTACAGCCATCGCCATGACTTGACTCCTTTCTTCCTACACAGACACTACACATGATTGCGCAACATAAGCTCGTTCGGATACGGAGTGAGATAGACCTGATCCCGAATGTAGCTCACGTCGAAAATCTGGACATGGTGTTTGATCAGTGTCAGAGGGGCAACCAAGGGCGCGAGTCCCTGATGATACTCGCCGATCACGCTTAACAGCTCGGCTTTCTCCTGAGCGCCGAGCCGCTCCTTGAAATACCCCAGAATGTGCTGGAGCACGTTCACGTGCTTGCGCACCGTTGCCTTCACGGCCAACGCTTTCATGAATAGTTCCCCGTACCGGTGGGCGAGTTCCTTGGGACGGTGCTGATGGACCTGACCGACCAGCCGCCCGATAACTTGATAGTACTGCGGGCTATGGGCCATCAGTACATATTTGTGGATCGTGTGGAACTGCACCAGGGCCTGCCTCGTGACTCCACATTGCACGAGATCCTGCCAGCGGCGGTAACAGAAGACCCGCTCGATGAAATTCTCCCTGAGCGTAGGATCGCAGAGCCGCCCTTCTTCCTCGACCGGAATCAACGGGAACTGCTCGATAAAGGCCCGTGCAAACAACCCAACCCCGTTCCGGCCCGACATCCCCTGCTCATTGTAAATACGGACTCGTTCCATGCCGCAGCTCGGCGAGTCCTTTTTAAACACGTATCCGGACAGGTCCAGTTCCTCGAGTTCCTGGATGCGATTCGCGGTTATTCTCTTTACGGCACGCGTATGATCTATTCCGCTCTTGATGGTCACTAGCCGTGGATGTTGGGAATCACCAACCAGCCTCATGGCTTCCCTGGGCGTGCCGAGTCCAGCCTCTACTTCGGGACAGATGGGGACCCACTCCACATAGCGACCCAACACCTCCGTCAAAAAAATGTCCCGCTTATGTCCCCCGTCAAAACGGACTGCTTCACCGAGGAGACAACGGCTGACGCCAGGACGGAACGGCGCGGTCTTCATCTCGTCCCCTGTTGTTTGCCGAGGGCTAAATATTCCTCGCGGGCTTGCGGGTGATCAACGATGGGCGAAAGACAGTCTGCACCGATACGGCATCCGGCCAGGGCGTCGTCGATTTCATCAAGATAGGAGACCAGGGACGTCACCCCGGGCGAGCCGAACTGCTGCGCGCGCAAGAAAAAAGGATCGTCGAATACGAAGAGGGGAATGACATCGTCGCAAATTGCGCAGGCCGCAGAGAGTGCCGGTTGATCTCGCAGACGCAGATCCTGTCTGAGCTGGACGACCCCTCTCATCAATGTGACTCCTCCGATACCGGCGTCCGGTGCTTCGCTGCAGCGTTCTCGCTTTGCTCAGAGGCTCCACATATCGAACAAAGTACGCGGTCGCCTCTTCGCTCGCTGCGGCCTTGCTGGATGGGCTTTTTGAGCATCCTGCGCGTCGTCCTCCAGTTGCCCCAGACGTGTGAACTATGGAATTGCGAGCGCGCCACAATAGTTATGCAGTCTGCTGGACGGAAGCGACCGTTCAACGTTCCGCTCGAGTCAACGCCATGCGTCTGGAATGCCGGTCCACCACGTGTCTGGATTCGCGGTACGCCATTGAGTCTGTTGCTGCCACAACCGATCGGTCTCGCTCTTGTTCAGACGGGTGGCCATTGCGGCGCTCACGTCAGATTGTTGACGGACGCCGGTCTGAATCATTTCCTTGGCCATACGGGCCAGCCCACCAGGAGGATCGACCAAGTCTTGCGGATCCTTGTAGGCAAGGTTCAGATACAACTGTTCGACTGTGTTCCACCGCTCCTCCCGAGACAGATGGTCCAAGTAGGCATCGATCGCATGGAACACATACGTCAAATGGATATAGGCCTCGACGGAGGGCGCGTCGTCGATTTCTCTCTGGCACGCCTCCAGCGCCCGACGGTAATCGCCGGCCACCAGATAGATATGCGCTTTCGTCAGGCTGGTCCGCCCTGAGCCAGCCATAGCGCCGGCCTGTTCAGCAAACGCAGGCCCCCCGCCAAGCATGACCACGAGTCCAAGAGCTGCGAACGTCCTCAGGCTGTTGATCATGAGTCACCCCTATCGCGCCGGACCACCATATGATCCCATCTCGCCCTTATAGAGCTTTTCGCTGGCGATCCGCGTGATCGCCACCTCGCGCACGCCCCCGTCCCTCTTCACGCCCAGTGTCACCGCTGTGCCCGGTTCCCCGCGCACTATGTTCACCACCTGCTCATAGGTCTTACCGGTAACTGCCGCACCGTTCACCGTCACCACCTCATCTCCGTGCTTGAGGCCTGCCTGCTGTGCAGGACCTTCCGGATGCACATGGGCTACGTATAACGAAGCCGGATCGCCAATACGTTCTGCCCCGACATGCAGCGACACGCCAATCACTCCATTCGGCAGGTTGGCATCATCTCCGTGCGGTCGCGGCATCTCGCTCTTAGGCTTGTCCTGCCCCTCCGCAGCCGACACCTGACTCGTGCCGCCTGACAGAGCACACAGAACGGTCAGAAAGAGAAACGCGGCGATGTGAGTTCTG
>JBBRRM010000066.1:0-10517 GCA_038275915.1 Nitrospirales bacterium | reverse complement strand
GACGCCAAAGTCGTCCAGCAGATTACCGAGCAAATGCGGCAGGTGCAGGCTCGCATGGCTGGGATCAAGCACAAGCTGGTCGTCATGAGCGGAAAGGGCGGCGTCGGCAAGAGCATGACCACAGTCAACCTGGCGTTGGCTTTTGCGCGACAGGGCGCGAAGGTCGGACTCTTAGACGTAGACCTGAACGGACCCTGTGTGCCTCGCATGTTGGGCCTGCACGGCCAGTCACTGACTATGAGGCCTGAAGGGGCGATTCCACCGGTCGGGCCGCTTGGGGTGAAAGTCGCGTCGATGGATTTCTTCCTGGAGGATGCGTCGCCGGTTCGATGGAAGGGGCCGATGGATCTCAGCCCTGTCTGGTTGGGGCTGATGGAAATGAATGTGATCCGAGAATTCTTAGCCGATGTCGTCTGGGGCGAACTCGATTATCTCCTGGTTGATCTGCCTCCCGGGGCTGCGGCGGACAAGCCCCCGGTCATTGCCGGATTCATTCCGGATTTGGCCGGAGCGATCGTCGTCACGACGCCGTCCGAAGTGGCATCGGACGTGGTGCAGAAGTCAGTCACCTATGCCCGCGATATGGGTATCAAGGTCATGGGGATCGTCGAGAATATGAGCGAGTACCGCTGTCCCTCCTGTGGAGAAGTGAACGAGTTGTTCGAAGGCAATACCGACGCAATGTGCGAGATGTTGGACCTTCCGTTGCTCGGGCGGATTCCCTTCGACCGGAAACTCGCGCGCACCTTTGACAAGGGAGAGCCGTTGCTCGACGAAACGTACCCGACGATTCAACGTTACCAGGAAATTGCCGGGCGCATCAGAACGTTGCTCGACTACAAAAAGGTGCTCGCCGATAAATTATGATGTCACGCACCTAAGAGGAGACGCCATGAAATTCGTGTGCCTCAATTGTGAAACCTACATGAACTTCGAGAAGGTGGAGAAACCGGGGGAGGGTTCGCTGGGCGTGTTTTTCGGTTGTCCGTCCTGCAATGCCAAGTTTTCCATGGTGACAAATCCTGGCGAGACCCAGATGGTCAGTTCTCTTGGGGTGAAGCTGGGCGGGCGCACTGTTGAGGCCGAACCTTTTGAGATGACACGGGGAACCCTGAAGGACGAAGCCACTGCAGGCTCTGGTCAGATGGCGGCGTATTTAAACGAGAAGATTCAAGGTGGTCAGCCGGCGGTAGCAGCAGTCACGCCCGCATCGACGGCCAAGCCCGGCGAAAAGTCCAGCGGAGGCTGCCCTTTCTCCGCGATGGTGGCTGAAATGGGACTGACTTCTGGCGGTAAGCCGGGCAATGGTGGAGCGGTCACCTCGGAGTTCAGTTGGTCGGTTGATGCGAAGGAGAAGCTCGACCGCCTTCCCTCGTTTGTGAAGCCAATGGTGCAGAGTAGTGTGGAGGCTTTTGCTCGCAAGCAGGGATACCAAACGATTACACTACAAGTCATGGACGATGCCAAGAGCGACTCGAGCAACGGAATGACCTGGACGCCCGAGGCGGAGAAGCGGCTTGAAAACATTCCCGACTTCATCCGTCCAATGGCCCGCAAAGAGGTTGAGCGTGTGGCGAAAGAGCGCGGGATGGCGACCATTACAGCTCAAGTCATGGATGAGGCAAAAGATAAGTTTATGAAATTCATGTAAGCAGGTAACGCGAAAATATGAGGATGATGGCGCGAGGGCCCATCCGGTTAGCCGGATGGGCCTTTCCTTTATGCGGTAGTCGAGATGGCGGAGTCCGGCAGGGACAGCACCGAGGTCGCACGGTGGTATGCCTCATTCTTGTCTGTCTATTCTTGTCAGCCACGCCTGTATGGGCGCAACGCGATGCCCATAATCAGACGTCGGTGCATGGCGCCCTCCACGTCGACCATGAACATCATGGAACAGTGGGTCCTCAGTCAGGGTGGGAAGGATCTGTAGCCGGCATCGCCTATTCCGAGTTCAATCATCACTTCACCGGGATGTTGGTCCTCATCATCGGGCTCAGTGAATTACGGCAGGCAATGGCTGTACCATTGTGGGCTTGGACCAGGTTTCTTTTACCCGGGGCCTTACTCGCAGCTGGCTCTTTTCTCCTCATTTGGAGCGACCATGACGCTTGGCCGATCGGCTCGCTTAGTTTCATGCACACCTTCTTCGGAGGTGAGTCGGAAATCTTTCAGCATAAGAGCTATGCGCTGTTGTCGTTAACAGTCGGGACTGTCGAGCTGCTCCGGCGACTTGGGAAAATTGGTCATGCAGTCTGGGTGACACCGCTCCCCGTATTTGCCATCATAGGGGGACTCATGTTGTTTGGCCATTCCCACAACGTCCATCCCTCGGCTCAAAAAATTGCGATGGATCATGCGCTGATGGGCACCATGGCGGTGACCGCTGGTTCGTCCAAGCTGCTGTCCGATTGGTTCCACTCTCTGACGTACCCACGGTCTTTAAAATGGGAATTACTTTGGGCAGGGTTGATTGTGCTTATCGGAATGCAGTTGCTGATGTATTCAGAGTAGTTGGTCCAGCGCGCGACGCACTGCCGGCATAATTGACACCTTTCCAGGCCCTATGCTACGAGTACAAGCTCTGAGCAGCTGATATGGCATTTTGCGCGGTCGGGCTTTCCAAGGCCTGCTGCATGGAGCGAGCATGGGTGGACATAGTCATTGGGCGACGGTTAAGCGGCACAAAGGAGCCCAGGACGTCAAGCGCGGAAAGATCTTCACCAGAATTATCCGCGAGGTGTCGATTGCGGCTCGTTCAGGGGCTGACCCCGACGGTAATCCACGGCTTCGGTTGGCCATCCTGAAGGCAAAAGAAGCCAACATGCCTGGGGATACGCTGAAAAAAGCCATCCAACGCGGCACGGGTGAACTGCCCGGCGTCGTCTATGAAGAGTTCCATTTGGAAGCGTATGGGCCGGGAGGGACCGGCGTATTGATGGAAATCATGAGCGATAACCGCAATCGCACCGTCGCCGAATTGCGAAACTTCCTGACGAAGAATCATGGCAACATGGCGGAGCCCGGCGCCGTTTCCTGGCAGTTTCACAAAAAGGGACTGCTGACTATTGAGAAGAGCAAAGTCGACGAAGATACACTGCTGTCCCTCGCGCTTGAGGCGGGAGCGGAGGACGTAAAGGCGGGCGAGAAAAGTTTTGAGGTGATCACGGATCCGCACCACTTCGAAGCAGTGAAGAAGGCCCTCGTCGATGCAAAGATCGACACGGTGTTCGCGGAGGTCACGTTTATTCCGCAGAACACCATCAGATTAGAGGAAAAGGCAGCCGAGCAAATGCTCAAGTTAATGGAAGTCTTGGACGAGCATGACGATGTACAGAAAGTTCATGCCAACTTCGATATTTCCGACGAGGTGATGGAGAAAGTGGCCGCCGCTGGATGAGGCCTGTGGCAGCAGCGCTGCCCGACCAAACGTTGTCCGCTGACGGCATTCAACCGCATGATCGCCTCATTGACAGGCCGATTGGCCTTCAAGGCGCCGACTTATCTGGTCCTCGACGTGCACGGGGTCGGATATGAAGTTTTTATCCCTCTCAGCACCTATTATGGGCTGCCCAATCTCAGCGAAAGTATCTCGCTGAACGTTCACACTCATGTCCGCGAGGATGCGATCCAGCTCTTCGGCTTTCTGCTGTCACAGGAAAAAGACGCATTTGTGCTGCTTACCAGCGTGTCAGGTGTCGGGCCCAAACTGGCTCTCAGTGTATTGTCGGCACTTCCGGTGCCCGACTTGGTTGCGGCGATTCTGTCTGAAAATGTCGAGAAGCTGACAACGGTTCCTGGGATTGGAAATAAGTCAGCCAGTCGTCTTGTGTTGGAACTCAAGGATAAAGTCGGAAAACTCCATCCGGGCCCTATGCCCGCAAGCGAGTCACCTATGCAGGGGCAGGATGCGACCTCCGAAGACGCACTATCGGCGCTTGTGAATTTGGGCTATCGCCCACAAGATGCCAAAGAGGCGTTGAAGCAGGTGAAGAAATCGAGCCCTGAATCCATCCTGCTCAAAGAGATGATTCGTGAATCCCTAAAGGAACTCGCAAGGGGATAAGGACAATGACCGGATTGATTCAACGAATAGTCCAAACTCAATTACTCCTCGGACTTGTGATGCTCCTATCGGGGCTGGGCGCTGTCCCTGCCGTGCAAGCCGAGGAGTCAAGCGAGCCCAAAAGCATTCGCAAGACTTGCGGCAAATGTCCTGAAGGCTATGTAACGACCGGCGTGACCGAGTCCAAAGAGATTTGTAAGGATGGCGATCCAACACTCGTTCAGTGCGCCCCACTCGGGGCTAATTTGTTCTCTGTCTGTGGATCATGTCCTGACGGTTATCGCGAAATCGGAAGCTCATCTGTTCCCGCTCGCTGTGGAAAGCAGGATGGGGGGCGAGTCACGCAATGTCAGCTGGATAAGATGGAGCTAAACTTTCCTGATCCGACCCAAGGCGGCAAGACCTGTCCACCGGACTGCGGGAGTACGGCAACGCCCGGGAAGGGCGCCCTGCCGCCTCCACCTAAGTATCTCCCGACACCTGAGAAGAAGTAAGCCCACCGCGAGAGGGTCTCGTACGATGGCCGAGCGCATTGTCAGCACGCAGATCACAGATGACGAGCGAAGTATTGAAAATGTCCTGCGTCCGCAGACCTTGGAGCAGTATGTCGGACAGGAGCGGATGAGGGAATCCCTCAGAATCTGTATAGAAGCGGCGAAGCAGCGGAATGAAGCGCTCGACCACACGATCTTTTATGGCCCTCCTGGATTAGGCAAAACCACGATCGCTCACATCATTGCTCGTGAAATGGGGGCTGCCCTCCGCTCGACCTCCGGTCTCGTGTTGGCCCATGCCGGCGATTTGGCCGCCATCCTGACGAATCTTCAAGAGCACGACGTGCTGTTCATCGACGAAATTCATCGTCTCCCTGCCTCTGTTGAAGAGGCGCTCTATCCGGCCATGGAAGACTACCAGCTCGATCTTGTGATCGGCCAGGGGCCTGGAGCCAGAACCGTAAAATTGGATCTTCCTCGGTTTACGCTGGTCGGGGCCACCACCAGAGCCGGCGCATTGACCTCCCCTCTCCGGGACCGATTTGGCCTTGTCCACCGCCTGGAATTCTATTCCCCGGCGGAACTTCAGACCATTGTCACGCGTTCGGCGGGAGTGCTCGGGATCCCGATCGATTCCGAAGGAGCGCAAGAAATTGCCTGTCGTGCTCGCGGAACTCCTCGCATTGTCAACCGGCTTATCAAGCGGGTGCGCGACTATGCTCAGGTCAAGGCGGAGGGACGAATTACTCAGTCAGTGGCCCAGGACGCGCTTGCATGGCTGGGTGTCGATACGGCCGGGTTTGATGAGATGGATCGGAAGATTCTTCTGACCATCATTGACAAATTTGCCGGAGGACCAGTGGGAGTTGAGTCTCTGGCGGCGGCGGTCCAGGAAGACAAGGGCACGCTCGAAGATGTTCATGAGCCCTATTTGATTCAGGCCGGCTTCCTCGAACGAACCGGTCGTGGTCGCCACGCGACGAAGCTGGCTTTCGATCATTTTCAAAGGCCGACCTCGCTTCTCTTTTCCTAAAGTATCGGGCCCGAACTCCAGCCCTTGGAAGACAGGTTCGAAGGGACTGGGCTGTCACGCAAACTCCTGAAAGGTCAGGAGTCTCCTTGCATTGCCGGGAATGGTTCCTGTATCATTTCCCACTTGGCTTATGCCATTCCAGCCGACGGACGGGCGACCGCCACACTGGGCTGGAAAGAGGGGGGCAGCTATGTCCGGAGACCTTTCCGGGTACCGGAAAGAAATCGATCGCATCGATGACGAGATTTTGCGCCTGTTGAATGAGCGCTCTAAAAGCGTCGTCGAGATCGGCAAGCTCAAGAAACAGCAGGATGCCGATGCCAATCTTCACACTCCGGCGCGCGAAGCGGCGATAATCGAGCGCCTGATATTGCAGAATTCCGGGCCATTTCCATCCGAGGCGATTCGACCAGTCTATCGAGAAATCATGTCCGCCTCGCTCTCTCTCGAAGGTCCTCAGAAGGTGGCCTACCTCGGTCCCAGAGCGACGTTTACACACATGGCCTGCATGCAGAAATTCGGGTCATCTGCCCAATATATTCCGGTGAATAGCATCAAGGACGTGTTCAGCGAAGTCGAGCGGGGGCGGTCCAATTTTGGCGTGGTCCCGATCGAGAACACGACAGAAGGTGTGGTCAACCACACCCTCGATATGTTCATTGATTCCAATCTCCTGATCTATGGCGAAATCCTCCAGGAGGTGTCCCATCATTTGATGTCGAAGTCCGGCGTGATGGAAGAGGTGAAAAAAATCCACTCGCACCCCCATGCCATTGCGCAATGCCGAAATTGGCTGGAAACCAACTTGCCTAATGTGCCCGTATCCGAAGTGGCCAGCACGGCTCGCGCTGCGGAACTATGCGTGGAAAATCCCTCTGTCGCCGCTATTGCGTCGGAGTTGGCGGCCCAGCTGTACGGCTTGAAAGTCATCAAAGCCCGCATTGAAGATAATATGAACAACATGACCCGCTTTCTCATATTGTCTCAGAAGCCGCCTCAGCGCACCGGGAAAGACAAGACTTCTTTGATGCTTTCGGTAAAAGACAAAGTCGGTGCCCTGTACGACCTCCTCCGGCCCTTTGCCTCGCACGGCCTGAGCATGACCAAGATCGAATCACGTCCTTCCAGGCGAAAGGCCTGGGAGTACATTTTCTTCGTCGATATTGAAGGGCATATTGAGGAAGAACGGGTCAAGAAAGCTGTCGAAGAGATCACGGGCCGCTGCCTGTTCATGAAAGTCCTCGGCTCATATCCGGCCCACAGTTGATGCCATGCCACTGAAAGTCCATCCAGATATTGCCTCGTTGAATCCGTACGTTCCCGGGAAGCCGATTGAGGAACTCCAGCGGGAGCTGGGTCTCGACCGCGTCATTAAACTGGCATCCAACGAGAATCCGTTGGGCTCTTCTCCGAGGGCACTCGCCGCGTTGGGCGAGGGGGCCACGACCCTGCATCGCTATCCCGACGGCGGTGCGTTTCGCTTGCGCGAAGCCCTCGCGGATCGTTGGAAGGTTACCCCGGATCAGGTCATTCACGGAAATGGATCGGATGAAATCCTGGGCTTGCTCGCTCGCACGTTTTGGCTCCGGGTGATGAAGCGGTCATGGCCGATCAGACCTTCGTCATTTACAAGATGGAAGTGACGGCAGCTCACGGCAAGCCTATCATCGTGCCGTTGAAGCAATGGCGGCATAATCTTTCGGCGATGGCCGACGCGATCACTGAGAGGACCAGGCTCTTGTTCCTCTGCAACCCCAACAATCCGACCGGAACGATCGTGTCCGCCAATGAGGTCGAAGAGCTGCTTGCGCGGGTGCCAGCGCATGTCGTGGTGGTATGTGACGAAGCCTATTTCGAGTATGTTCGGAGTGAACGGTTCCCGGATTCCATGGCCTATGTGAAGCAGGGTCGGAATGTGATCGTGCTCCGGACGTTTTCGAAAATCTATGGCCTCGCAGGATTGCGAATTGGATACGGTGTGGCGACAGCGGAGATCATCAATTTCTTGAACCGGGTCCGTCCCCCCTTCAATGCAAACAGTCTGGCGCAGCGTGCCGCACTTGCCGCCCTCGGTGACGACGAACATATGGCGCGGAGTCGAGCGGTGAATGACGCCGGGATGGAGCAGGTCGTGAAGGGATTGACCGCGCTTGGGTTTCCGCCGATCCCGAGCGAAGCGAATTTTGTGTATGTCGATGTCGGACGGGATGGCCGCGTTGTGTTTGAGGCCATGCTGAGAGAGGGCATCATCGTTCGTCACATTGAGGGGTCTAAGCTGCGAGTGACCATCGGCTTGGAAGAAGAAAACAGGGAATTCTTGGCTGCGCTCAAGCGGGTCATCCTTTCACATTGAGTGCATGGTGAGGGCAATATGATCATCGTTTTGAAACCAGAGGCCAGCGAGCGGGAAGTCGACCACATTATCGATCGACTTCGTGAGCTGGGGCTGAAATCACAACTATCGACGGGTCAGGAGCGGACGATCATCGGAGTGATCGGCGACGATCGGATCCTGCACAACCAGCCGCTCACGGCCTTGCCGGGCGTTGAAAGCGTGCTGCCGATTCTCGCTCCCTGGAAACTTGTCAGCCGGGAATTTAAGCGTGAAGGGACGATTATCGATGTGAGTGGTGTGAAGATCGGCGGCAACAAGCTGGTCATCATGGCGGGACCCTGTGCGGTGGAGCGGCTTGAGTTGACCGTAGGTATTGCCCACGAGGTCAAGGCAGCGGGAGCGAGTATCCTGCGTGGCGGAGCCTACAAGCCACGCACATCGCCCTATTCCTTTCAGGGGTTGGGGCGCGAAGGATTAGACTATCTGGTCGAGGCGAAGAAGCAAACCGGGTTGCCGGTGGTCAGCGAGATTCTGGATACCCGCGACATCGAATTGTTTCTCGAGAAAGCCGACATCATCCAAATTGGCGCGCGTAACATGCAGAACTTCGAACTCCTCAAGGAAGTCGGGGCGTACGACAAGCCGGTGCTGTTGAAGCGGGGGCTCTCGGCCACGATCAAGGAATTTCTCCTGTCGGCGGAATACATCATGTCCCGCGGGAATCAGAACGTCATGTTGTGCGAGCGGGGGATCAGGACCTTTGAGACCCAATACCGGAATACGCTTGATCTCGCTGCGGTTCCGACCCTGAAGGAGCTCTCGCATTTGCCCGTCATCGTCGATCCCAGTCATGCCACCGGCAAATGGAATCTAGTGGCTCCGATGTCGAAAGCGGCAGTGGCTGCGGGGGCGGATGGGATTCTGATCGAAGTCCATTCAAACCCGGAATGTGCGCTGTGTGACGGTGAAGAGTCCATCAAGCCGAGCAAGTTCAAGGAACTGATGCAGGACATGCGAAAGATTGCGGTGGCGGTCGGCCGGGAGCTGTAATTCGTAGGATTGTGTGTGAAGGACTCAGAATTGAGGTTCGTCCTCGTTCGAGCTTGAAGAATGGCGCTGCATTTCACGCAAGTCACGATTATCGGAGTCGGGTTGATCGGCGGCTCGCTCGGCATGATTCTTCGTCGAAAAGGGTTGGCGACGAGGGTTATCGGAGTGGGGAGACGCGTTGAAAATTTGAAGGCCGCGGTTGAATTGGGCGCGATCGATCGCTATGTCGTCGACCCCAAAGATGGAGTGAGGGATGCCGATCTGGTCGTGTTAGCGACGCCGGTCGACACGTATGACCGACATTTGAAGGAGTGGGCATCCTGTTTGAAAAAAGGCGCGATAGTGACCGATGTCGGGAGCGTGAAGGGGCTCCTCGTGGAACAGGCTGAACGAGCGATGCCGACAGGTGTCCATTTTGTCGGAGCCCACCCCATCGCCGGCAAGGAAAAGACCGGCGTGGCGGCAGGGTCGGCTGAGCTCTTCATGGGGGCGCGTTGCATCATTACTCCGACGAACACGACGGATCCCCAGGCGCTCGAGCAGATTCGAATGATGTGGCAGGAAACCGGTTCGGTGGTTCTCACGATGGAGCCCCATCTGCACGACAGGATTCTTGGGGCTGTGAGCCATTTGCCTCATGTGGCGGCCTTTGCCTTGATCAATGCGCTGGCTGAGATTCGCGATCAACAGATTCCCTCCCTCGATCTGGCCAACCACTCGGGCGGCGGTTTGCGGGATACGACCAGAATTGCTGCGAGTTCGCCTGAAATGTGGCGCGATATTTTCCTCTGGAACCGCGAGAATGTGGTGACGTTTATTGAGGCCTATGAGCGATCGCTGGGGCAATTGAAGCAGCTCATTCGAGTGGGCGATGCCGCCGGCATCGAGAAGGAACTTGAACGAGCAAGAGGGGAACGACAGGCACTCTCTGCAAGACCCGCGGTGTCCGCGTAGGATCCTATGGCATCGTTGACTATCACACCAGGACGTCCGTTGCAGGGAACGATTTCCGTTCCCGGCGATAAGTCGATCACCCATCGCGCTATCATCCTGACAGCCTTGGCGAACGGGACCAGTACGGTGGCGCGCTATTGTCGAGGCGAGGATTGCCTGAATACGATGCGCGCACTCCAGGCTCTCGGCGTGCGCATTGATGAATCGGTCGATGAACTCAATGTGTATGGCAAAGGTCTCTGGGGCTTGACCGAGCCGAGCCGGCCGATTGATTGCGGGAATTCAGGCACGGGCATTCGTCTCCTGACCGGCCTGCTGGCGGGACAGGATTTTTTCACGGTACTCACCGGCGATGAATCGATTCGTCGCCGCCCGATGGGGCGGATCGTCAAGCCGTTGCGGGAAATGGGGGCGAACATTGCCGGCCGCAAAGGCGGTGAATTTGCCCCCTTAGCCGTGACGGGTGGTCGTCTCCGTGCGATCACCTACGCCTCGCCGATGGCAAGTGCGCAAGTCAAGTCAGCATTGTTGTTGGCAGCCTTGTTTGCCGAAGGCACCACCCGTATTACAGAGCCGCGTCCCTCGCGG
>JBBRRM010000065.1:0-10618 GCA_038275915.1 Nitrospirales bacterium | reverse complement strand
CTAGGGCAATACCTAGGTTCCTTTGGGGGAACGTGGTTTCAGAATGACAGTGCGGACCCATTCCAACATCTCTACGGCTAGGGTGACGCGCGGTTGCTTCGGCGAAGCGGCAAGCTATGATGAACCTGCCGGAAGAGACGGAGGGGCCAACAGCTCCGGATGAGTTCAACACCTTTATCTCAAAGGAGGCCACCATGTTGTTGTTGAAATTCTTGATTGTAAGCGGATTAATCGCTATTGGGGTGCTGTCTGTCGAGGCAACGGATCTAGAGATGAAGGTGGTCGATAAGAATTGCTGGATCGAGGTGTTCGACGACAGCAAATACGACGCCAAGAACCCTCACCTCAAACTTCAGGGCCCCAAAGAGTACCCTACTCTGAAAAATATCGAGGGGAAGGACTGGAACAATGAAATTGAAAGTGTCATTGTTGGACCAAGCGCGACGGTCCGTGCCTATAAAGATAGGGATTTCCAAGGTCCGGAAATCGCCTTCGCTCCCGGTCAGCGCATTCCGAAGCTTTCGAAGCTGGATATGTCCAATGAAATAGAATCGATGAAGATTATGTGCGAGAAGTCTGATCTCCAGAGCCAGCCGTCCAGTGGTCCTTCAAGTTCTACATCGACCACCACCACGACGACCACAATCACGCCTACTCAATAAAGGAGCGCAACTGCTCTAAAATTAGGACCGACGGGCAAAGTGATGAACGCCAGTAGCATATTGATGATATGGTGCGCCCGGCTGGAATCGAACCAGCGGCCCTCAGCTTAGAAAAGGCCACGGAATGAGAGTGCGATAGAGATATCCATCCCTCTGTTGAATCGGCGTTTTTTACTCTTCGCACTGTGATTGAGTGATTAATGGGATAGCCGATCTTCGTCATGTCCCGTACTCCTGACGCAACCGAGGCCCTATCCCCTCATTCACCCTTGATCTTCATCAGCAACCATCGGATTCGCTCGCGTGGGCCCGACCGAATCTCGACGAACTCCAGACCGAAACTGGTTCCTTTCACCCACCGCACCACTGCCCCCTCAATCCGCACGGGCCACACCTGGTCTCGCAAGAAAAGGGACAGACGGAGCGTCATACCGACTTGCACGGGGATGAGGGACCTCACCTGACACCCTGCTGTTGAGAGGTCGAGAATCAACCCCTCCCCCTCAAAGTCTTCTTCTCCAAAGAAGAAGAGAAGACACTCCAGTTTGAGACGACGGCCCCGACGCTCGGTCTCGTGGCTCGGCTCCAATGCTCGCAAAATGCTAAGGGTCTCCACGGCCATGGATCACATCCTTTTTTCTGATGACACCACCCACTCCACCAACCGAAAGCCGGTTGATGGTCAATTTCCCCGCTCACCAACCATATCTCCTAGGGGCGGAGGGCGCCAGACCACAAAGCAGTACTTCAAACGTACGGGAGGGATTCAATGGGAAGGCGGAGAGAAATGGGCAGGAGCCATTAGAACAGCCGGAGGCATGAGGAGCCACCATGGATGCCAATGCCGTTCTTGTTCAGGGCCCTTTGCGCGAGAGATACGGTTGACAGGCTCACGATACAACCATCAGACTCCGGTCACAAGCAAAGCTGACAAAGCCTGCACGGTGAGTGGCGCATTCCCTCTGATCGGTTATTGACCAGGACATAGGCGCGCCGATTCTCGGCTGCGGCCTTTCGGACGAGTTCCACCGTGTCACGTCTCATCTCTGGGAGTTCCCCGACAATCTTGTTGTAAGGTTCCGCTCGTTTCTTGGCAGCGTCATAGGTATCTTCAATGGGGTGAGGAGGCGGAGCACCATGAAGGGGGCGGTAAACCCACCCAGGCGTGCATGCTGGTCAGCCAAGGCAGGCATGGACACCCCAGTGGTTATAGACGTGCGCGACACCATGAGATGCGAGGACCTTGTGGTAGTCGGGACCGAGAAGGCCGGGGTTGCGAATTTCCACAATTACGTCAAGCGTCTGGTACGGGAATAAGCGGACAACATTCCATGAGCGACCAACGCCCCAAACGCAAGCGCATGTCGATCGAGGAAGCGACCCTCTCCAAAAAGTAGGAAATGAACTAGAAAGAAACTGGCGATGAAAAAATGTCCGTTCTGTGCTGAACAGATTCAGGATGAGGCCGTGAAGTGCCGCTACTGCGGTGAAATGCTCGCAGCGCCTCAAGCAGTCCCTGACGAAGAACCTCAAGACGAGTCGCCATCCTCTCATGCGTCCATGCCACTCATGTTTTGGCTCGGCGCAATTGGCGGCGTTGGGGGGCTTGGCTATCTGGCATCACGTTATTACAATATTGGCGACACGACTTCGGGTGACAAAGCGGTTGTCGCTGCGGGAATCTTTGCGGTGATATCTCCCGCATGTTGGATAATCGGCGACTGGTTTAGAGGATTCGCCAGGCCGTCAATGTATTTTGGGTCCGGATTCCTCGATATGATCGGCAAGCGTTTTTTCTGGACTTATGGACCCCAACTTATTGCTCTTGGCGGCACCGCACTTGCGCTGCTCTTCTATCTTGAGGCGGCACGGAAGAACTCATCGGTCATCTTGGATTCTGGCCCGACGCACGTTGCGGACGCGCCGACGCTAGGACGTTTGAGTGCCACTAAAAAATCTATGGCTCAGCCTCAACAGAGGCCGAAGGTCGAAGTTCGTGATATTCCACGCCGCCCGGCTGTGGCGCCAGAGCCGGCGGACGAGATTCCGCAACTGTCTTCGGTCGATGACGATCTGAATCGTGAGTTAGAGGAAGAGCTGAGACAACTCAAACAGTTTCAGCCGCCGGCCCGGCTGGACATCCCCCGAGAGCTGAAACCGAACGAGGTGCCAGAAGAGCCCGCGTCTCAGCAGGAAGCAAAAGTTGCGGCGGTCAAAACACCCGAGATGACCCTGAAGGTTTCCGGGGTTGCTGAGTCGAATCCGTACTGGGCTCGTGTGCAGTCTCTTATTAGTCGCCAGTGGGAGCCGCCTCCTATTGATATGGCAGGGCAAACCTATACGATGATCGTCAAGTTTCGACTTCAACGGGATGGATCGATCGAGGATGTGCTCGTGCAACAGTCATCCGGGAATGCGTCCTTTGATATGGCGGGTCAGCGCGCCGTGCAGCAGTCACAATTTCTGCCGGCCTTTCCTGCCGATATGACAGGCGGCTATAAAGATATAGAAATGGAATTTCGAGTGCGAAAGTCGACCGGATGACACAGTTGTATCGACTGGTAGTTTGGTCGACGCGTTTATGCGTGCGCTCCCATTACTTTCCTTTGCCGTGACCGTTTCCTCAGCGGTCTATGCTGCCAAGCAGGCAGAAGGGCGTCTTTTTGTCTCGCTTCCACCCGTGTGCCGGAGAAGAATATATGTCCTTTAGGACGCGTGTGGGGAGGACATAGGGAAGATGGATTCAAGCAGACATGATGGACTTACCCGCGGTTGATGAAACCGTCGGTTGGAGGTGTCTCAATGCGGTCACCGACGTACCTTTCTCTCGCCGTCAGCTCCGTAACTAGAACTTCCTGAATACCCGCAGGTGTTCCATCCATGTAGAAACAACATCGCATAGAAGCCCCCATACGGCCGTTAGAACTCTCACAGTTATTGAGGACCTCCCTCCATCAATGTTGTGCTATGCAGCCGGGTAAAGTGAAACTGACGTAATCCCCTTTCCTCAAAATGGAAAAATTTTCCCGCATCACGAATTGACAGGTCGTATAACCACTACTTATACTCCCGCCCAGTGGCCGCTACTACAAGGCCGGGTAGGTCAATCACTCAACTTACTTTTCTTTGGCAAGGAGGAATCATGAAGCAAGCATACCTAGCGTTGTCCCTTGGATTGATTGCAGCGGCCGGTCTGAGCTTGACGGGTTGTCAGATCGTCCAAACTCCGGCGGCGGGCTGGATCTTCACCGATGTACAGTATGGCGATACCGCGACGACTGCGACCGCGGCGACCAAAGAGGGAAAAGCCTGCGCCAGATCAATCCTCGGATGGGTTTCGACCGGTGATGCGACCGTCGCGGCGGCAAAAGCGGCCGGCGGGATCACCACGGTCGCTTCGGTTGATCACACGGCCCACCAGATCCTCGGCATCGTCGGCGACTGGTGCACGATCGTCAAGGGCAGCTGATTCTCGAACGTCCGCAATCGAAGGGGCCTTTGGGGCGGCAGCCCCAGAGGCCCTTTTATTTTGGTGGGCACTACTGGACCAATGCTGTGAAGGGCAGACTCGAGATCTGGCCACTTCCCCTGGTGCTCCCGGCTTTCCTCCGGTTGTCGCTTGCCCTCATGATGGTATACATACAAGTCGACCTGGCTTCAGCCGCTGAGACCGCCGACGTAGATATTGGCCTGTACTCACTGGGTGCATTTCCATCAGATCAAGGCCTCTTTGCCCAAGGGGGCAATCCCCCGGACACCAGGATCACCAAAGGGGTTGGAGCCGGCATCAAGGTCGCAGTGTTCCCGCACTATTTGGACAACATTGTCGGGATCGAACTGGAATCTTTCGGTCACGGAAGTGAGATCACATTTTCTTCGTCGGCGAGCGCGGGGTCCCCTGCCAGTACTAATCTCTGGGTCTTTAATTCGATGGTGAATCTGATTCTTCGCTACCCCGGGAAGGCGCTTGTTCCTTATATCGGTGTCGGGGGCGGTCTTTCGGACGGAGTGCTCACCCATGCCAACATTCCGGGTCGGTCGGACCAAGATTTTGAGGGCTCCTGGACGTTCGGCTATCAGTTCTTGGGCGGGGTGCAAGGCAATCTGACTGAAAAGGTGTTTCTATTCAGCGAGTACAAATACTTCTCGGCCAACTATCACTGGAAGCAGCTCGCGCTGGATTTTCGTTCCCACTACGCCATATTTGGCATCGGGCTGCGCTTCTAAGTCGTCGTTCTCCGAAGTAAGACACGATGGGCATGCTCGATCAATTCTTCGTCTATCACCCCGAGCCCTGGCAAGATCGCGATGGTCGCCGAGAGGATGACACCTTTTAAGGAGCCGGTTGTTTCATCCGAGAATCCTTTTTTTACCCAGGCCAAATCATACACCGAATAAATACGCATACCCCAACATCGTTAATGCCCCAAGGGCGACGATTATCACGCCCCAGACATAATGCCGAACGGGAGATTCGCCCGGCCATCCCAGTTGCCAGACTCGCTGCATGATTCTCGGGCTGTTCAACTTTAACCCTCTTCTAGTGAGGGGAAATATAACCACCATCGCACTATCAAGCACCCACTCTTAAGCTCATCAGAGATCTGGGTGGCAATTCCCATGAAGCGAACTTTCCGACTGGAACCGGGAGTAAAACCGGGAGGAATGTGGAGAGACAAGAGGCCGACAACTCACAAACCACTGATTATATGGTGCGCCCGGTTGGAATCGAACCAACGACCCTCAGCTTAGAAGGCTGATGCTCTATCCGACTGAGCTACGGGCGCACGTTATTTCTCAATTACTTATGTAAATGGCAGGCTCGACGCGGTATCAACTAGTGTTCCCCGGGTGTTTTCTTGGAGGTATTTGTGAACCTTCTGAGCCGCTCGCGTCAAGTCCTGCTCCTCAATTCAATTGCATTGTATTGCTTCCACATCTTATGGGTGATGGAATAAGTTCGTAGTTTTCGCGGCTCGCGCATGACTGGCAAAATGCGAACAGTGCTCTAGTCTTTAATTAGGAGCGGTCTTAGCTTCAACAAAGCCTGCGCGGGTGAGTTTGAATTTCGCTCCTCCTGGAAGTATTTCAACCCAACCACGTTCGGCAGCGTATTGCATTCCTGGTGGGAAATCTTCGGTTCTCAGCTTTCGGATTACCCAGACATTCATGAAGTTCTGAAAGAGCAAGATATCACCCGGGCGGTTGTTGAAGTGTACAAATATAGCAAGAATTGCACGGGCGGTTTGTTCTGGCGTCGGCAAAGTGTCCACGAAATCTCCTGTCGATATCTCCGGGGAGATTGTATGGGGTAATGGCCGGCAATTGCCGGCACTCTATCAAAGCCATATCCACCGTTCAACACCACTTCGTACAGCTTCGAATTGCGGATCATGCGCCTGGCAAGCAAATCGAGTTTGTCTCAATCATTTGAACCTCATGCAGTGTTGGCTGCTTTCGCTACTTCAGCCATTGAGGACGATTTCCGCGGATCGAGCAAATTTCTATCCCATTACTCCAGGACCGCCGCCTTACGGGAAGCCAGGGTTCACCCGAGTACGTTCAAAAAAACCCTTCACTCTACAATAAGTCTGCATTGTATGACCTCATGGCAGACAAGCTGGAATTAGGCCAAAATCTCGTTGGGCTTTCACTGGTGGCCTTAATCCAGAGCAAAGCAACTGAAGGCGTTTGCCAAAAAAGAAGAACCAAGAATTCGATGTGGAAAAGACAACGGGCGCGGACGATCGTCGCAGTGGTTTTCGGATTCCTTGTCCTGATGGCGGTCATCGTGATCTCGATGATCGACGAGCCGCTGAGGCAGTATCTCGAACGCAAGGCGAATAGTCAGTTGCAGGGTTACGACTTGCGGATCGGCACGTTACATGTCCATTTCATCCGTGGAGGCGTGGAATTTAAAGACGTCAGCTTGCGTCAGCAGGAACATCCAGACCCTCCAGTTGCATGGGTCGAAAGTTGGACGGCAAGCGTAATCTGGCGCAATTTATTCCTGGGGCGGCTGGTTAGCAATCACCATGTCGTCCAACCCAAACTACATATCACACGTCCACAAGCTCAAGAAGAGGCGGCTCAGGTGCAACAGGAAGGGGCTGCCGGGGCTTTAGAAACACGTGGCTGGCAAGACGCGGTCTATGCCCTTTTTCCAATCACCATCAACGAATTGGAGATTGATAACGCCGAACTGACCTATCGGGATCATCCTGATAAAGACCCCCTGCACCTATCCGCCGTCGATCTCAAAATTTCCAACGTGCAAAATGTGCGAAGAACAGACCATACCTATCCCTCGGAATTCTCCAGCCAAGGCCACATATTTGACACAGGGCGATTCGAGCTTCAGGGCCATGCGGATTTTCTTGCAAAGCCACACCTTGGTTATGAAGGAAGTATTAAATTCGATACCGTTCCGATCGTCAAGCTGGGGCCCTTGGCTGAACGATCGAACCTTCACATACGGAACGGCACGATCAAGGCGATCGGGCACGTGGAGTATGCGCCCTGGATGAAGGAAGTGCGCTTGCAGGAAGTCGTATTGGACACGTTGCAGGTGGATTTTGTTCACGCGGCGCAGACAGCCAGGAAAGAGAAGGTCGCGGCCCACCGCGTAAAGCGGGAGGCCAAGGAGCTCCACCAGGATTCGGAACTCGTGCTCAAGGTAGATCACCTTAAAATTTTAGGAAGTGAGATGGGATTCGTGAACACAGCACGCTCCCCACAGTATCGTGTATTCCTCGCCGGCATGAATGTCGATCTGGACAACTTTAGCAACCGGCCTTCGGAAGGCTATGGGACGGTCAAAGTGACCGGTCGGTTTATGGGGAGCGGCCCGACCGTGGTGATGGCGACGTTTCGTCCTGAGAAGCCCAATCCGGATTTCGACCTAGATGTCAGCATCGTGAAGACGCGCCTGAAATCATTTAACGATGCACTCAGGGCGTACGGGCACGTCGATGTTAGTTCCGGCACGTTCGCCTTCTTCAGCGAGTTGAAAGTCAAAGATGGACAAATAGCAGGCTATGTCAAACCATTTTTTAAAGACGTGGAAGTCTATGACCCACAGCAGGACAAAGACAAGGCGTTGACCCAAAAGATGTACGAAATCGTGGTTGATGGGATCACCGAGCTGTTGAAGAACCGGCCCGAAGAGGCCGTCGCCACGAAAACAGATGTGACGGGACCGGTCGAGAATCCGCAGGCCAGTACCTGGCAAACCATCGTGAGACTGGTTCAGAATGCATTTTTTAATGCGATTCTTCCCGGGATCGAGCGCCAGGCACGACTCGCATGAGTCGCACTTCGGACGACTTCACCGCAGACTCCCACTGTGAGCATCCGAACGAGTGGCAGTACCTGTACGCTTCTATGTACATTCGCGAGGGCACCCCCCAATATCTGAAAATACTAACCTTGGTTATATATGCCGTTAATGCTATACGGACAGGACTCCAATGCCTTGTGAAAGGATAACTAGCTCGACTACTCCGCGCATTCCGAAGCTTACGACGTTGGAAATGTCCAATGACTTAGAATCGATGAAGATTACTTGCGAAACCGGTACGCAAGGCAGTGGTCCCTCAAGTTCCACGTCGACTACCACCATTACGACACGGCGCGCGCCTGCGCCCTAAAGGATCGCAGATGAAAATCGTCAAGTCATGCTGTCCACTGTCGTGGAGATAAGCATGGTCGCACAACACACTTTGATGTGTTGTTTTCACGAAGCGAGGAGTAGTGGAGCAGATCGCAAGAATTAATGACTACATCTCAGTGCCCGATTGTGCGACGACAGGCACCATGAAAGAGATCACAGCCGGAGGCCCCGACGCGATCGGCCAGAACTCAATGCCTGTCTATGAGATTGAGACATCTCAAGGCATGATGCGTGTTCCAGCTGATTGGCTCGCAAGGCTGATCAGGCCAGCATAAAAGGATGAAGCCGTTAAAGGCCGCACCCCACCGCTCCGCGGAGTGTAGTTCTTGTTATGAGCTGAGATTTATATGGCAAAACAAGTTCAGAAATCCTGACAATCCATGTCCCCAATGTCGGCAATCAGAACGTTTTTGTCAGCGGGCGAAAAAGTAACCCTGTGGTAGAGACGCGGAGTTCGATCGCAATGCGATCGCGTGCGGGAAGAATGCGGCCGAGCCATATTCTGCATCGACCACCAACCCCAGCAAGCCGTACCGACGTCGAAGCGCGAACACGTCGAGCATTCGATCCGTGTTTAGCTGGTAGACCGTGCGTGGCCTCACGCGTTCATCCTCGATGAGGTGAGAGCGTCCCGCAATACGATCCAACTCATACGCGGTGTGCAGGCCGAACAGATTCACCCAAGGTTTCCATTTCAGAATACGTGCATCGACATAGATTTCATCGCCCGCCAGCCAGTAGCTGTCCGTCTGCCCGTTTGCCAGGTGAATCGTGACGCGAAACTGCGACGGCCACACCGGCTCCGCGTAAATAGTTGCGGCAGATCCTCGCGTGTGAGGGCGCGGTAGCCTTGCAACGAGAGATGCAGGGTCAGAAACAAGGCGCCTGATGCCAGACAGGCCAAGGCCAAGGTGATATGCACTGACAGGCGAACGAACCGCCGCCGCCGCGCCGATGCCACCCCGGCCAGCATGAACAAGAGTCCGAGAACACTGCATCCTATAGACGTGGCCATCAACCAATCGATCATGAACAATCCTCGTTGTCGGGATTAAGCGCATCCGTAAGAGGCCAACTAGACCATGGCTAAGTCTAGCAGGCTGCGAAAAATCGCTCATTCATTGGGCGAAACCCGTAGAAAGCACGATTGTCGTCGGAGGAAGCGAAATCCTTCCGTATAAACTGTTCACCTTACTCGAGTAAGTGAGCGTGAGAGCACGAAACGGTTGATCCACAAGAAGCTAGTCCTGGAGGACGATATTGAGCAGAGAGCTGTGGAGGTGGACGTGGTCAGTTCATCTTCTGGTGCTTCTTCCATTGTTGATAGGCAACCAGAAAGAGGTGGATGTGGATGTCAATAAACCGTAGCTCCATCTGGCTCAATAGAACGTCATCATCGAGTCGTTCCCTGAGGGCAACCGTGCCCGCCCCAAATTCGACAAGTGCTTTATCGGTATTTGTTTGCTCCATTGCGCTAGCCATATCCGTTCCATCCATGGATCGTTTCGGTGCTCTTCTTACCCTGCGCTCCCTCACCGCATTGCGCCAGGGAATACACGATAGTCTCGCTCCTCGCAGGTGACAGCTTGAGTACCTCAGCCTCGAACGTTGGATTCTGAAGATGGTTTGGCAGTGAGCCGGTTGCACTAGCGATGAAGGATGACTGGCAGGGCACTGCGGGTGATCCAGTAATAGGCCAGGGCAATGATCAAGACACCTACCGCGACTTTCACCAGCTGCCTGCGAGACTGCATGACCCCTTCTTCCTCCTTCCCCCGCTACCGAAACGCAAACGGGCAGAGCGTGACACACATATCAACGCACTCGCGTTTGTCTGCAGGATCGGAGCGTACAAGCTGGAGGGGTTTTTGGGACAGATAGTGCAAGACCCGTGCGGCATCCTCTGTGGTCGTGCGGCTCTGCCCCGAAGAAACTCATTCCACCTTTCACAGACTCCCTGAGGCTGCACACGTACGGTACGCGACGAGGCGCCAGTTTTCGCCCCGCGGGAACCACCCTGTCGAAGCCTTGGCGCAGGATTCCGGCACGGCGGGCGATGACGCATCTCTTTCATCCTGCGGGCTGCACGGGCCAGAGTTCTCTCAGCCGCTTTTTAATTCCCTTGGCGTGGGCGGCCCCCCCGTCCCCATGACCCCCTAATGGGCGAATGTTCCCCGTTGCGGGAAAAATGATGCCAAGCGGTGACCCTCCACACGTCCCCGAAAACCATCCATCACAGGCCAGGATCCCCCATCCATCCTTGTGCTTCCACTCCGCCGCCTCC
>JBBRRM010000064.1:0-10655 GCA_038275915.1 Nitrospirales bacterium | reverse complement strand
TTATTGTGGCCGGGATCTGCCGCCTCTTATTGAGAAGAAATGTACGGGTCGCGCCGTTCAAAGCTCAGAATATGGCGCTGAATTCTTTCGTGACGCTCAATGGCGGGGAGATTGGCCGAGCACAGGCGCTGCAGGCTCAGGCCTGCGGCATCGAGCCGACGGTCGAGATGAATCCCATTCTCCTCAAACCCGAGTCGGATTCACGATCTCAAGTGATTGTGAAAGGAAGCGTGTACGAAGCATTGGATGCGCTCGAGTACTTTGAGCGGAAAGAGACGCTCTTCACCATCGTTCGTGAGTGTTATGCACGTCTGGCCACTGAGTACGAGTGCGTCGTGATCGAAGGGGCTGGGAGTGCCGCGGAGATCAATCTTCGCGATCGAGACATGGTGAACTGGCCGGTTGTCGAGATGGCCGATGCTTCCGTCATCTTGGTGGCAGATATTGATCGGGGCGGTGTCTTCGCGCAGATCATTGGGACGCTCGACTTGTTAGCCCCTCAGGAAAGAGAACGAGTATGCGGTGTGATCGTGAATAAGTTTCGCGGAGATCGCCGACTGTTTGAGGATGGTGTCCGTATGCTTGAGGCCCGGACAGGTCTGCCGGTGTTAGGAGTTGTGCCTTTTATGCGAGACCTTCAACTCGACCAAGAAGACAGCCTCGACTTAGAACGTTCTCGGTCGGTTCAATTCAAACCCGATCTCATAAATGTAGCCGTCGTGCTGCTTCCTCGCATGAGTAATTTCACCGATTTCAATGCGCTGGCTGCTGAAACGGATGTGGCGCTTCGGTTTTGTGTTTTGCCGGAGGATCTTCGAGGAGCTGATGTGGTGATCATTCCTGGAAGCAAGAATACCCTCGAAGACCTCGATTATCTGGTGACCTCAGGATTCCCCGGAGTCCTGGAATCGCATGTGAACAAGGCAGGCGAGGTGCTTGGTATCTGCGGGGGATACCAGATGCTTGGTCTGCAAGTCTCTGATCCCAAGGGATTGGAGCGGGGAGGCACGTCTCGCGGTCTAGGCTTTCTCGATGTGACGACGGAGCTGGATGCGCCAAAGATTTGCAGGCAAGTCCATGCCACATCGCTGCTGCTTGGCATAGAACGACACGCGCCAGTCCGTGGCTATGAAATCCATATGGGCCGAACCAATCGTAGAACCGGCAACCCATGTTTCCACATTGAAGTATCTGAAATCGGCGAAGGCAACGCGAGAGATGATGACGGCGCTGTAAATGAGAACGGTCGAGTCTGGGGCACCAGCATTCATGGACTGTTCGATCAAGCGGGGTTCCGTCGCGCCTGGTTGAACCGCGCACGTAACAGGAAGGGACTCCCGCCGATTTCTCTTCGTGAGTCTGAACTTGTCACGACACACCAGGGCGCTGAGTTAGATCGTTGGGCCGATCATCTTCACCAGCATGTGCGGATGGAATTCGTCTACTCTGCTTTGAAGGTCATGTAAGGCCGCGCTATAGTCGTCGGTCGTTTCAGTCCTGGTTGCCTCTTCCTTCCCGGTGTTTTGGGGATTGCTCTCCTGACCCTCAACCTTTTCGTTTCCCGGGACCCAAAACTCGATCCTGGTTACCCGCATTGTGTGTCCCGGTCCACCATCCTCGGTTGATCCTCTCGACTTTTGGCTTCACGTTACCCGAATGATTCGGGATGGCAGAGCATTATTGTCTGATTCAAAAACTTGGTGCGAATGTCTTCGTGCCTCCTGCACGTTGGCCATTCCGTTGCCTCGGTCATCAGGATCGCGCCTTCCAAATTTCGAAAAATAGGAGGCCAAATGAAAATTGTCTGCTACACTTTTCTCGATAGAGGGGTGGCTTGAGGAGCATATGGCAACATGAAGGCAGCAATGGAACATCCAAGTCGTAATCGAAGATTGACGCCGAAGTCTATGCTTGTGATGGGCGATGATCATTTTTTGCCAGGACGACATCATTTTGTCACAAGGTGAACGATCCTGTGCCGGAGTGATCAATGTGGTGCACGCGCGAGTCAATTCTAACCAATTGAAACAGTAAGATAATTTGATGGCGTCCGGTCGTTGGACAAGGAGAGGAATCAGCCAAGCACAACCTTTGCAGAATGGCTGTTTGTAAGGGTTTGGTTTGTCGAGTATTTCCATGGATAAGTTCTTGAGAAGTATGGGTGGAATACATACGGAGCGAGGGATAGAGAGGGGCAGCAGGGAGTCCTATACCGAGGCATCAATGAGGAGGAAGGGCATGAAACAGGCACGTTTCGGTTGGCGAATGATGAGTGGAGTGGCTGCGATGGCCCTGGCGCTCCATGCGAGTCCGGTCATGGCCGGCAATGAGGCTGAAGTGGCGGAGCACTTGATTGAGCTGGTCAAGATCGGCCGTGGCGTCTTGTCGGAGCAAATGAAGAATATCAATGATGCGTCGAAGGCCGATAAGGGGTTTACCGGCGATTACATGGCAAGTCAGGTCATGGAACGTTTTAAAAAAGCCACGAAGCTTGATCTGCGGATTCCAAACGTCGTGCCGCAGGCCAATCTCTATCTTGCCTTAGTTCAAGCAGAGAAGGATGTGGTGGACGAAGCGCAGCCGGTCATCAACAAAGCAGGCATCGCCTTCAAGGGGTTCATTCCTGCTGTGTTCGCCCGTAGAGTCGGAGAGCAGTTCTATAAGAAGTCGGGTGTCCGCGTGAAGCTCACGGGGATCGATTATCGGAATCCCAATAATAAGCCTGATGACTTTGAGACAGAGGTGTTGCGGATGTTCGGCGATCCGCGGCATCCCAAGGGACAGTCTTATGTACGGAATACGATGGTGGATGGACGACCCGTCCTTCGCATGATGGATCCGGAATATGCTGCAGCGACTTGCCTGGGTTGTCATGGTGCACCGAAAGGCGAACGCGATGTGACCGGCATGAAAAAAGAAGGATGGAAAGAAGGGGAGTTGGCCGGGGCGATCAGTATCGTCCTGCCATTGAAGTAACGTCGGAATACCGGATCAGACAGAGTTTTCGATAGCCACATTCATGTTACACCACCAAAGGAGTGCGCAAGATGAGCAAGATTGTCGTAGTCGATGATTCATACGCCGAACTGCAATTGATCGAAGGGTGCCTCAAGGCGGCCAATCACACCGTCCTATCTTTTCCCAATTCTGAAAAACTCGAAGAGAAAGTAGCCAGCGAAAAACCTGATCTCATCGTGATGGACGTGGTGATGCCGGGGCGCAACGGGTTCCAGGCCTGCCGTGACCTGAAGAACGATGAACGGTGCAAGAATATTCCCATCATTCTCTGCACATCGAAAGGCAACGAGAGTGATAAGTTCTGGGGGCAGCAGCAAGGGGCGAACGGTCACATTGTGAAGCCATTCAAGAACGAAGAGTTGCTGGCAGCCATCAAGCGGGTCATGGGCTAAGCGAATGGCCTCGATGCAGCAGATCATGAGGGTGGATTCCAAGATGCCTGCACATGGGGCCTCGGTCTCAGGAGACCGGCCGGCTACTTCGCCCGGGGCGACGACGGTTCGTGCCGCTGTTATTTCCATGGGCGGAGAACTCTTCACGATTGATTTGCAAAACGTGCGCGAAGTCTTTGTCGTGGAATCCATCACTCCGGTTCCCGGAATGCCGTCCGGTCTGGTGGGAGTCACAAACCTGCGTGGAACCGTCATTCCATTGCTCGATTTGCGACCAATGTTTGCCCTCAACGCAGATGAGACATTGCGATATGCCGTGGTGTTGAAGCATGGGAATTGGCAGGTTGGCATCCTGGTGGATACGGTGCCGGAAATTCGTATGTTTTCTAAAGACCAGTTCTTGCCGGCTCCGACCGGCACGGGGGAGGGGTCGTTCCCCTTTGTATCGACGGTGGTCAAACTTGAGAACCGGCTGCGAGGAGTTCTGGAAACCTCAGCTGTGCTCTCCCATTTCGAGGGCGCAGCGTAGGAGGCATCGTTTTCACCTCAGTTCACAACGTGATTGTACCGATCGGCCGCTAGCTAGAAGGAGGAGATTCCCATGGTGAGGCCCAATGCATTGCAACAGTTTGAAAATCTGAAAACACAGACGAAGCTCTTGACGGCGTTCGGCATCGTCAGTGTCATCATCATGATCATGAGTTCGCTGGGTGTCTGGACCAATAAGCGCATCAGCCAAGAAACTGATGCGATGTACGTCGACTACACCGTGCCGCTGATCGATTTCAACACGATGTTGTTCAACATCAACAAGTACCATGAAACGCTTCAGGATATTGCCAGGGCTCCTCGAGCTGGGGACTTTAAAGTCGATGCAGCCAAGATCGGACCATACAAGCAGGGGGTCGATCAGCTGATCGCCAAATATGAGGCAAAGACGTTACGCACCTCAAGTTCCGGGCGCGAAGAAGCCAAAGACCTTGCCGAGCTTAAAGGCGCCCTTGCGGCATTCTTCCACCAGGCAGAGGCCGGGATCGCGGCCATCGCAGAGAGTTTTGAATCGAGATCACTATCGGCTGGACAGGCGCAACAGATGCGGGAGTTGGGACAACTCGCGCTGACGGTAAGCATTGCGCCGGCCTTCGATGCGGTGAGCTCCCGCCATGCTGAGCAGATCAAAACCATGCAAGAAGTCGCCAAGGACCTCAGTAATGAAGCCAACACATTGGCCTCAAACGGGACGCTTGCATTGGTGATCGGCGGGTTGGTCGCGGTGTTGTTGGGATTATCGATCGGTTACTGGGTGGCGCATAAACTGGCGTTGGGTATCGGACAAGTCGCCAATGTCGCGCAGTTGGCGGCAGGTGGCAACTACCAAGCTCGCGCTAAGATCACGTCGAAGGATGAGCTTGGACAGATGGCCGCATCGTTCAATGCCATGTTGGACCGCATCACGGCCCTTGTGACGTCGGAATCCGAGCGCGATGATATGCAAAAGCGATTGATGGGCTTTCTGGTCTTGGTCTCCGACGTCGGTAAGGGAGACCTCACCAAACGTGGCGAGGTGACGGCCGACATGTTCGGCAACCTTGCGGACGGGTTCAATCTCATGGTGACCCGATTCGGACAGTTGCTTAAGCAGGTTCGAGAAGCGGCCGAGCGCGTCAACAAGTCTGCAGGAACTCTCCGAGACAGCGCAGGTCAGATGGCCGGTACTGCAAAACATCAGGCGGATGAATCCACAAAGACCTTGGGAGCGGTCGAACAGTTGGCTTCTTCCATGCGCCAGGTCTCGGAAACTGCAGGCGCCTCCTCCGAGTCGGCTAAGCAAGTGTTGCAGGCGACAGAACGAGGCCGCGTGGCCGTGCAGGAAACCGTGCAGGACATGCAGAGCATTCGTTCGGCCGTGCAACGGATGTCGAAGCAGGTGAAGGCGTTGGGTGATCGGTCGTTGGAAATTTCGCAGATCGTGTCGACGATTCGTGATATCGCCAATCAGACCAATTTGCTCGCGTTAAACGCTGCCATTGAGGCGGCCGGCGCAGGCGAAGCGGGAGCCCGATTCGCGGTCGTCGCCGACCAGGTCAGAAAATTAGCCGAAAGCTCGACGCAAGCCACCAGGGAAATTGCCGACCTCGTGAAGGTAATTCAGACGGAAACACAGGACGCGGTTGTCGCCATGGAGCACGAAACCCAGGCGGTGGAAGCCGGATCGGCTTCCGCACTCCGAACCGGTGAAGTGTTCAACGAAATTTCAGGAATCGCCCAGCGTTCGTCGGAACTGGCACAGACGATCGCCAGTGCCGCAGTGAATCAGACTGCGTCGACGGACCAGGTGGGCCGCTCGATTAAGGACTTTGCCGGCGGTGCCGCGGCGACACAGAAAGCGACGGACTCAGCCCGTGTGACAGTCGAAGACATGGCAAAACTCGCAGAAGGACTGACGTCCTCAGTCGCCCAGTTCAAATTGGTCTAGGTCGGCTTTCCGGAGCATCCTCTGGATGCTCCGGGTAAGAAAGGACAGGGATGAGTTCCGAACTTGACCGGCAGGGCCTCGTTGATATTTTCGTAGCCGAAGCGTCGGAAGCGATGGAGGTGCTCACGAAAGCGCTCCACCCTTCCGATGGAGCCACGCCAACTCCCGCACAACTCCAAGAGCAGTACGTATGGGCGCATAAGATCCGAGGCGCATCAGCGCTGTACGGATACGAGGGCTTGGCTTTGATGGGGGCGTTACTGGAGTCCACTCTGGAAGAGGCGCCTTCGATAGAGACTTCTCAGTGGCCAAAGGCATTGGAAATTCTACGTGGAATGGTGACCTCGTTCGATTCTGAATTGAAGGTTGTCGCGGGTGGGAGCGCTGAAGACCTATCGATAAGTGCGCGCTGGAAAGATGAAGTGAGCGGGTTGTTCCCGTCCTTGCCGGTCGCGGGTCCCTCTGAGTCGTCATTGCTCGCACCGGACTATCTCGTTCCGGTGCTCGATGCCGAGGTCCTGTCATATTTCGCGCCAGAAGCAGATGAATACCTGCAAACGATGGAATCGCATATTCACCGGCTCCGCCTGAATGCTCAGGATGGAGAAACTATCCACGCACTCTACCGAACTGCCCACACACTGAAAGGATCTGCACATACGATCGGTTTCAAGGTAATTGGCGATGTGGCTCATCCGGTCGAGGATTGTATGATTGCGGTCCGCGAAGGGCGGATCTCCCTCTCATCAGATGTGTTGGGGGTTATTGGACGGGCCATAGAAATCGTTCGGCTGCTGATGCGCCGGGATGACAGCAAGGTCGCTCAGTTGCAGCATGACGTGCCGGAAGTGACCCAGGCTCTTGCACAAATTAGCCACGGGAAGCAGGTAACGGTGTCGGCTCAAATGGCAGCATCGGTTGCCCCGGTCGTTCAGGTTGCGACGGCCCTCATGGATCGGCCCGAGCAGTCTGTCGATTCCACGGTGGATCCGTCCCCTGCCTCAGATACATTGACGGACGAATATCTGTTACCGATTCTCGATGCCGAAGTGCTTTCCTACTTTGCCCCGGAAGCACAGGAGTACCTGGAGTCTCTCGAAGCCCAGCTACTTCGGCTCGAAAAGCAACAGCAGAGTCAGGAAGTGATTAATCAACTATTCAGGACAGCTCATACACTCAAAGGGTCTGCCTACACCGTAGGATTCCAGTCCATCGGGGATCTCATGCACTTTGTCGAGGATTTCATGGGAGCGGTGCGGGAGGGCAAGGTCAAGATTCTCCCCGGGCATACGGACGTGCTGTTGAGATCGGTCGATGTGGTACGTCTGCTGATGCGCCGGGATCCGACATCCCTCGTCATGCTGCGTCAGCGGTTTATTGTCGCGATGCAAGGACTCAAACGGCTGGATCAGCCGATGGTGGCTCCGGTAGTGGAGTCGGGTCCGGCCGTGTATTGCGTCGAAGCGCTGACGGAACAAGAATCGCTCGACCAACAGGAAGCCGAGCCTGTCAAGACTGCGGAAGGGAAAACAGAAGGTAAAGCCGGAGAAGATCGTGAAGTGATTCGCGTCAGCCGCGATCGGTTGGAACGATTGTTGAACCTGGTTGGTGAGTTGGTCATCGGTCGAGGACGGCTCGAGCAGCGACTGCATATGCTGGAGCAACTCTCGCAACAAGTCTTGGTCTGTAAGGGTCGATTGGTCGAATCGGTCCGTTCGTTTGAGGAGAAGCATACCTTCACTCTGCCGACTGCCTCTGCCGTCCCATCGACCGTTCCGGCCCAAGGGTTGACCGGTCTCAGTGACTTCGGAAGCCTTGAATTCGACAAATACGACGACTTTAATATTTTGGCTCGTCGCATCAGCGAGGTCACGGCGGATATTTCCGAGTCCATGACGCAGTTGAGCGGATCGATTCGCCGTTCTCACGAAGACATGAGTCACTTGGCGCAGTTGACCCTCGGTATGCGGGATGAGATCGCTCGGGCCCGAATGGTCCCGATCGGCACACCGTTCACCCGGTTTCGCCGCGCGACGCGCGAGATGGCGCGTGCGACAGGGAAAGAGGTGACGTTGGTCACATCCGGTGAACATACCGAAGTCGATACGGGTGTCGTGGAACGGTTGGTCGATCCATTGGTTCACCTCGTTCGTAATGCGGTCTATCATGGCATCGAGCCGGCGGCGGTTCGCGTGTCGAAGGGGAAGCCGGCAACCGGGACGATTTATCTCCACGCGGCGCATCGAGGGAATGCGGTGTTGATTGAAGTGGAAGACGATGGGGCGGGGCTTGACGTTGAAAAGATTCGTGCCAAGGCGGTAGAGCGAGGACTGATCCGCTCAGAGGTGGCCCGTTCGTTGCCCGAGTCCGAGGTCATCAAGTTTATCTTCATGCCGGGATTCTCGACAGCCGATCAGATCGATGATCAGGCGGGACGAGGCGTCGGTATGGATGTGGTCAAGCGCGTCATTGAAAGCATGAACGGTCACATCGATGTCGAATCCATTCGCGGTATAGGGACGAAGTTCACTTTGAGTCTCCCGCTCACATTGTTGATTGCAACGGCCCTCATGGTGCGGGCAGGGGATGAACGCTACGGAATCCCTCTGCCGGCGGTGCGGGAAGTCACCATGTTGACGTCCACCTCCTACCAACGGATAGGTGATCGATCGATCTTGCATATTGGAGAGGAAGCGATCGAGGTACAGCCGCTGCAGCAGCTCCTCCATCGAAGCAATGTGCCCGTGGAGATCGGAAAACCAGTTGTCATTGTTCGAACGGCCGTTGGAATGATCGGCCTGTTGGTTGATGAATTGATCGGTCGTCAGGAAATCGTCATCAAGCCATTGGGGTCGCTCAAGTCGTTGGCTCGTTCCAGCTTCGGCGGCGCGACCATCGATCCGGAAGGCCGCGTGGTCCTCGTATTGGATCCTGCTCGATTGCTGGCGCGAGAGGCGCCAGCTCATACGGGAGCGGAGCTGTCGTCAGATGCTATTCCCACGGCTGAAGCGATGACCCCATACGCTGAAGCAACAGAGCCTCGCGCATCGGAGCAGTTCCTGCTATTGATCGACGACTCCTTAAGCATTCGAAAGTTCGTGGGCCGGATGTTGGAATCGGCCGGGTATAAAGTCGATACGGCGGTGGATGGAGAGGAAGGTCTCCGGAAAGCATCTGCGCAAAACTATCGCCTCATCCTCACCGATCTTGAGATGCCGAAGCTCAATGGCTACGAAGTGATCCAGGGATTGCGCAGCCGGGCGCAAACACAGCAGACACCTATCATTGTCATGACCACGCGAGCGGGTGAAAAACACCGGCAGATGGCCCTTAACATCGGAGCGAGTTCCTATATTGCCAAGCCAGTAGAAGAGCGGGCCTTAATTCAAGAGATCGAACGTTGGATTGGCAAGGAAGCCGCTGCGCGTAAATAGGAATTGGACGGTTCTCCTACCGGTATCAAGAATGAGTTTACGAGGTCATCACATTTCGGCGAACGTTCTCGTGGAAACGGCCAGTTTCTTGGTCGTCCGTTTGGGGAGCAGCTATATTGCCCTGCCCGCGGATGGAGTCCATGGCGTTCTTACGCAAGAAGAGGCCGGCCATGAACAGGCCGTGACTGCCACTGGCACCATTTACCAAGTGGTACATCTTGCTCAGCAGTTCTCTGCGGTCGCCGAGTCGTCCGGTCAGGAGATGAGGACGGTGCTATACTCGAACGGCCATTCCCATGGTGCGATCCGCGTCGAGCAGGTCGTGGGATTGATGGACGTAGAGCGGAAGGACTGTCTTCCGTTGCCGCCGCAGTTTCGGGGCGATGAACGGAATTGGTTTAGAGGCATGATGCTCTACCAGGACCAGCTGGTTTTGATCGTGAACCCTTCGTGGGCACTTGGCGAATTGACCCACGGAGTACCTGGGTCCATAAGTCAGTTGGAGCAGAGGATGACAATGGCTCCGTCAGCAGTCGGTGGACCATGCTGAGGGGTGCTCGCGGAACGCGGCAAGCGCCTGCCGTAAAACAATCTTGGAGCCTGGTGGTATTTTCCGTCGGAGGCATGAAGTTGGCCGCACGGACTGAAGATGTAGGTAGTGTATCGCCCTGGACCGAGGCCGTTCCAGTGCCGAGTCGAACTCCATTCGTGCAGGCCATGCTCAAGCGAGGCAATCATGTGATGCCGATCTATGACTTAGGGAACAGATTAGGTAGCCCTGTCGAGGGCGACAGACTGTTGTGTCTAGAAGCTCGCCATCTCGACGGGCCGATGGCCATCTGCATTGATGCCATTGTGCCGTCCCTCGAGATGGTGAATGCGGCGGCGATTCGACCGAACGGCCAGGGAGATCTTGAAACGCTGGGTATGGTCACGATGGGCGGGAAAGATGTGCCCATTGTGGCCTTGCAGCAACTCGGCCGCTTAAGACAGGGTACCGCCAGAAGTTAAGGGTTCCGGGAAAGGACTTAGCTATGCCGAAAGTGTTGGTAGCCGATGACAGCATTGCGGTGAGGAAAGTTGCCGAACGGCTGCTGACCGAGGCGGGATTTGGAGTCGCCCTTGCCGCGAACGGCGAGGAGGCCTTGGCCTATTTGGCTAAAGAGAAGCCTGACTTGGTCGTGTCCGACGTCATTATGCCGGATAAAAGCGGTTATGAGGTTTGCGCGTTTGTGCGCGCTCAGAGGGCGTTAGCGAACACGCCGGTGCTCTTGATCTCCGGTATTGTGAATGATGAGGTGACGAAGCAGGCCGAATCCTGTCATGCCGACGGGG
>JBBRRM010000063.1:0-10858 GCA_038275915.1 Nitrospirales bacterium | reverse complement strand
CCAGCTGTGTCTTCATGGCACGGTCGAGCGCCGGATGGCGATGACCATGCAGGTTCACCCAGATAGAGGACGTCCCGTCGAGATACCTCTTCCCTTTCGTATCGATCAGGTAGGGCCCTTTCCCCCGCTCGATAATGAGCGGCTCCTCCTGTTCCCATTCCTGCATTTGGGTGAAGGGATGCCAGAGGTACCGGTGATCCCAATCAATCAGCTGTCGGGTAGAAGGTTTTCGTGGCATGGTAGGGAAATCGCAGAAGAGCGAATGGCGTATGGCGCAAAGCGCGAAATCAGAAAAACCAGGATCCTGCCATTCGCGATAGGCTATCAGCCATACACCCGTGTCGGATGTTGTTTGCACGGCGCGGAATGGATTATACGAGGAGGTGATTGCTTTGACAACTTCGGGGGCAGTAACTATAATAAACCGATTTAATTGGGAAATGAGTTAGGATTTGCAAAGCCTCATACGCAATTTCTCGATTATTGCCCATATCGATCACGGCAAATCAACCCTCGCTGACCGGTTCCTGGAAGCCACGGGCGCTGTCACGGCACGAGAATCGAAAGACCAGATTCTCGACGCAATGGACCTGGAGCGTGAACGCGGGATCACGATCAAGGCCCACGCGGTCGCGGTCCGGTACCAGGCGAAGGATGGGAAGACGTATACCTTGCATTTGATCGATACGCCGGGTCACGTCGACTTTACCTATGAAGTGTCGCGTAGTTTGGCCGCCTGCGAAGGCGCGCTCTTACTTGTCGATGCCACGCAGGGAGTTCAGGCCCAGACGATTGCCAATGTGAATCTGGCGATGGCCAATAACCTCACGATCATTCCGGTCATCAATAAGATCGACCTCGCGAGCGCCGATCTGGAAGGCACCAAACACTCGATTTCCGAGGTGCTGATGCTGGATGCGACTGATGCCCTGCTGATCAGCGCGAAAGAGGGACGTGGTGTGACGGAGGTGCTGGAGGCGGTCATTGCGCGGATTCCTCCCCCGTCGGGTAATCCTCAGGCGCCGCTCAAGGCGCTCATTTTTGATTCCTGGTTCGATAACTATCAGGGCGTGATTGTGTTGACGAGAGTCGTGGACGGAGCCCTGCGGCCGGGAATGAAGATCAAAGTCATGTCGAATGAGCGGATATTCGAAGTGATGGAAGTCGGCCAATTCACTCCGAAACGGACTAAAAAGGCCGAGCTGTTGACTGGCGAGGTCGGGTATCTCTGCGCGAACATGAGAGAAGTCGCGGATGTAAAAATCGGCGACACCCTCACGGACGCGGTGTCGCCCACGAACGCTCCCTTCCCGGGGTATAAAGAAGTGAAGCCACTGGTATTCTGTGGGCTCTATCCCACCGACACGGCCCGGTACGAAGATTTGCGGGATGCGCTGGTCAAACTGCGGTTGAACGATTCCTCGTTCGTCTACGAACCGGAGACGTCGCTCGCCCTGGGGTTCGGGTTTCGATGCGGTTTTCTGGGTCTCCTGCATATGGAAATCATTCAGGAGCGGCTTGAGCGTGAATATAACCTCACGCTTCTGACCACCGCACCCACCGTCGTGTACCGCGTGTTGACGACTAAGGGTGAGGTGATGGAGGTGAATAATCCTTCACAGCTCCCGCCACCCAGCAGTATCGACTCATTCGAGGAGCCATTTATTCTGGCGTCGGTTATTACTCCAGAACGGTACATGGGAGCTATCCTCAAACTCTGTCAGGAGCGCCGCGGCATCCAGCGGAGCATCCATTTCCTCGATCCGACGCGCGTGGTGATCAGTTACGAAATGCCGCTCAATGAAGTCATTCTCGATTTTTACGATAAGCTCAAATCGCGCACGCAAGGCTACGCCTCGCTGGATTATGAGGTGCTTGGCTATCGGGTATCCGATCTCGTGCGGCTCGATATCTTATTGAACGGCGAGGCAGTCGATGCCTTGTCCTTTATCACGCATAAAGACCGTTCGATTCAACGCGGGCGTCAACTCGCCGAGAAAATGAAGGAACTCATTCCCCGGCAGATGTATGAGATCGCCATTCAAGCGGCGATCGGGAGCAAGGTCATCGCTCGTGAGACGATCGGGGCCATGAAGAAGAACGTCCTCGCGAAATGCTACGGCGGCGATATCACGCGGAAACGCAAGCTCCTCGAAAAACAGAAGGAAGGAAAGAAGCGCATGAAATCAGTGGGGAGCGTGGAGGTGCCGCAAGAGGCCTTCCTTGCCATCTTGAAAGTCGGTGACGAATGAACGGCGAGACGAAGCGCCCGCCGTCTGACGACCTCACCTCCGCGACCCAGGAGGGTCGGACTGATGCTGCAGGGTCGCCGGCCGTATTCGACGAATCGGCGGCCGTGTTACAACCCGGAAGGAAATCGCTCTTTCGCGAGTATGCGGAAGCCATCGTCGTGGCGATGCTCCTGGCCTTTGCCATCCGGGTATTTATCGTCCAGGCATTCAAGATTCCCTCCGGCTCGATGATTCCCACATTATTGATCGGGGATCATATCCTGGTCAGCAAGCTGTCGTATGGCATTCAATGGCCCAGCCAGTGCAAGTTTCAAGCGGCCTTTCCTCCCGTCAATTGCTACGCCTCGCAGGCGCTCATCGAATTCGGCAAGCCGCAGCGCGGAGATATCATTGTGTTCCGCTTTCCCGAAGACGAGGAAAAAGATTTCATCAAACGAATCGTGGGAACTCCGGGTGATACCGTCCAGCTTCGCAATAAGACTGTCTTGGTGAATGGGATCGTCCTCGACGACAAGTCCTTCACCCAGCGGATCGATCCGGGGATCATCGATGCCACCATCAATCCGCGCGATAACTTCGGGCCGGTGACCGTGCCTGAGGGAGCCTATTTCGTGATGGGCGACAATCGCGACCAAAGTCTGGACAGCCGGTTTTGGGGGTTTGTGCGCGAAGAAAAAATCCGGGGGAAGGCCTTCCGTATTTACTGGTCGTGGAGCGGGCAAGGTCAATGGACGGAGTGGGTCAGATGGGATCGATTCGGCAAAGCCATCGAGTAGGCAAACCAACGCGCCAGGCAGCGGCCTCCGGAGCTCAGGGCGGGGGTGCGGCCTCCCCCAAAGCGCTTCGGCAGTACATCTCGCGGTTCCCGCAAGCATCCGTTCTCGTCCTCGGTGACCTCATTCTCGATCATTATATCTGGGGCCGGGTGAGCCGGATCTCGCCGGAAGCTCCGGTACCGGTCGTGCATGTGGATTCTGAATCCTTGAGGCTCGGCGGCGCCGCGAACGTCTTCAATAACATTCTGGCCCTGGGGGGGAAGGCTGACCTCTGTGGCGTCATCGGTTCGGACGAAAGCGGGCGAATGCTCCTCAAAGAGTTGGGATCGACCCGCTCAGGACGAGGGGGGGTCGTGATCGATCAGGACCGCCCCACCACCAGAAAGTCCCGCGTCATCGCACACAATCAGCAGATCGTGCGCTATGACGTGGAGCGCCGCGCGGACCTCAAACCAACGATGCAACGGAGGATTCTCCGGTACGTCGAATCGCGGCTCCGGGAGCTGTCCTGTCTCGTGATCTCGGACTATGCAAAAGGGGTGGTGAGCGCCACGCTGATGTCGGAACTCACGCGGCTTGCCGCCATTCGCCATATCCCTGTCATCGTCGATCCGAAAGTCGAACACTTCAGCTACTACAAAGGGGCGACGGTCGTCACGCCGAACCATCTTGAAGCGACACAGGCCGCCGGGGTTCACGGTGACGACGATCAGGCAACGAACGAGGCCGGCACGATTATTCGGCAGCGCCTGGGATGCCAGGCGCTGCTCATCACGCGGGGGGAAAAGGGGATGAGCCTGTACGAGGCCGATGGAGTCTCCTGGCACATTCCCACACAAGCCCGCCAGGTCTACGACGTCACCGGCGCAGGCGACACCGTCGTTGGCACGTTGGCCCTCGCGCTGTCGACCGGTGCTTCGATGAGAGATGCTGCTGTGCTGGCCAATTACGCTGCAGGTGTGGTCGTCGGTATGGTCGGCACAGCAACTCTATCGGCCCAGCAACTTTCTGAGGCGCTTGGCAATGACTAATAAGGCCGCACCATCCGTGATGGTCGTCATTCCTGCCCGGTACGGGTCGTCTCGCTTTCCGGGCAAACCCCTCGTCATGCTCGGCCGGAAACCTATGATTCAGCATGTGTATGAACAAGCGCTGGCCTGCCGGGCGGTGACGGACGTCCTGGTCGCCACGGATGACGAACGGATCAAACAGGCCGTAGAAGGATTTGGCGGGCGTGCCGTTATGATAGCCGGAGACTATCGGACAGGCACCGATCGAGTCGCTGGAGTGGTGCGCATGTTCGGCGGGGACTTTATTGTGAATCTCCAAGGAGATGAGATTCCTCTGCAGCCTGACTTACTCGCGGATCTCATCGACCCGTTTCTCAAGAGCAGCGTCGGGATGGCGACGTTGAAGCGCGCGATCGATTCGACAGAGGATGCCCACAATCCCTCGGTCGTGAAGGTGGTCACAGACCAACTTGGCAATGCCCTCTATTTCTCACGCGCTCCAATTCCGTTGGTGCGGGACGATGCCAGCCGCCAGGCGGTCGCGGGGTTGCACTATATTCATCTCGGTCTCTACATGTACCGTCGTGACACCTTGCTGAAGCTGGCGTCCCTTCCCACCGGGCGATTGGAGGAGGCGGAAAAGCTCGAGCAGTTGCGGGCGTTGGAGAACGGGATTGCAATCAGAGTCTGGGAAACCACCCATGCTTCTTTGCGAGTGGATACGCATGACGATGTCGAGCCGGTGGCGGAGAAGCTCCAACAGTTTGATGTCATCAAGCGGGAGCTGGGCGCCTTGAAGGCAGCTCCTTCCAGGTAATGGTGGGATATGTGTCAGAATTGTACGATCCGATAAGATGGGGGCGACAATGAGCAAGTTCATTTTTGTCACGGGTGGAGTCGTCTCCTCCTTGGGGAAAGGACTCGCGTCGGCCTCGATCGGCAACCTGCTCGAGAGTCGGGGATTGAAGATCACATTCCTCAAGCTCGATCCCTACATCAACGTCGATCCCGGCACGATGAACCCCTATCAACACGGGGAAGTGTACGTGACGGACGACGGTGCGGAAACAGATCTGGACCTCGGCCATTATGAACGGTATACGTCGCTGACCCTCACGAAAGAAAACAACTATACGACCGGCAGGATTTACCATTCGGTCATCATGAAAGAGCGTCGCGGCGACTACCTCGGTGGAACCGTGCAGGTGGTGCCCCACGTTACCGATGAGATCAAACAGTGCATCATGCGTATCTCTCAGGGGGTGGATGTCACGATCGTGGAGATTGGCGGCACGGTCGGCGACATCGAGAGCCTGCCCTTCCTCGAAGCGATCCGGCAGATGCCATATGACGTGGGCAGGGACAATGTGCTCTATGTCCATCTCACGCTGGTGCCCTACATCGGCGCAGCCGGTGAGCTGAAGACCAAACCGACGCAACATTCCGTCAACAAGCTCCGGGAGATCGGTATACAGCCGCATATCCTCCTCTGCCGGACCGATCGGTATCTTCCGCCGGAGCTTAAGGGCAAGATCGCCATGTTTTGCAATGTGGAGAAAGACGCGGTGATCACGGCCAAAGACGTGGACACGATTTATGAAGTGCCGATCGTGTTCCGGAAGGAAGGGTTGGACGAGCTGATCGTGCGTCTGCTGCATCTCGAAACCGGTCCGCCGAACCTGCGTGAATGGGATGCGATGGTTCAGAAGATCAAGCATCCCAAGCACGAAGTCTCGGTCGCCCTGGTCGGCAAGTATGCCGGTTTGAAGGAATGTTATAAGAGTCTCGCGGAATCACTGGTCCATGGCGGGATCGACCATGAAACGCAGGTGAACATCCAGTGGATTGAATCGGAGGAGATTGAACGGCATGGGACCGAGCGTATCCTGCGCGAGGTCGACGGCGTCCTGGTTCCCGGCGGGTTCGGCGCACGGGGGATCGAAGGGAAAATCGCCGCGATTCGCTATGCACGGGAACACCAGATTCCGTTTCTCGGCCTGTGCCTGGGTATGCAGTGCGCGACGATCGAGTTTGCGCGAAACGTAGCCGGGTTGGCCGGTGCGAACAGCGCTGAATTTGACGCGGCCTCACCCTATCCCGTCATTCATTTGATGTCGGATCAGCAGTCCGTTAGCGACAAGGGCGGAACGATGCGGCTCGGTTCCTATGTCTGCAAGCTCGGGGAGGGAACCCTGGCCCAAAAGATGTATGGTGTAAGCGAAGTGCGTGAGCGCCATCGGCATCGGTATGAATTCAACAACACCTATCGCGAGCAATTGATTGCCAAGGGATTCGTGCTGAGCGGACTTTCTCCGGACGGCCGGCTGGTCGAGATCGTCGAATTGAAAGACCATCCCTGGTTTCTGGCGACGCAGTTCCATCCGGAATATAATTCGAGGCCACACCGTCCACATCCATTGTTTAGCGGCTTTGTGGGGGCGGCGCTACGCCGCAAATGCGGCCACTAGGTTGCGAGGCTGAAACTGGCTTCCAACGGCGTTCTCGGCTCATCGAAATCCTCAACGTAGCCGAGAGGCTACGCCTCCGGTTTCGACTCGCCTGCGGCCTTGTTGGAAAGTCAGTTTGAGCCTCGCATCGAAAACAGATAGATTTGAAGCTTATGGCGCACGAAGTCGAAATAGGGAACTTCACAGTCGGTGCAGGTCATCGGCCGTTTCTGATTGCCGGGCCCTGTGTCATCGAGAGCGAACAGCTTGTGCTGGAGACGGCAGGGCGCATCGCCGAGATTACCAAGTCTTTGGGCATACCCTATATTTTCAAATCCTCTTTCGATAAAGCGAACCGGACCTCCATCACGTCCTATCGCGGACCGGGTCTCGAAAAGGGCTTGGCGGCGCTGAAGAAGGTCAAGGATCAGCTGGGCCTTCCTGTCTTGACGGACGTCCACACCGAAGAACAGGCGACCGAGGCAGGGAAGATCGTGGACGTGCTCCAGATTCCCGCGTTTCTCTGCCGGCAGACCGACTTGCTCATCGCGGCGGCGAAGACCGGCAAGGTCGTAAACGTGAAGAAGGGCCAGTTCCTCTCGCCGCAGGAAATGGGCAACGCAGTGAAAAAAGTCGAGGAGGCGGGCAATCAGCGGATTGTTCTAACTGAACGCGGATCGTCGTTCGGCTACAACAATCTCGTCGTCGATATGCGGTCCTTCCCTGTCCTTCGGAGCTTCGGCTATCCGGTGGTCTTCGACGCCACCCATAGTGTGCAGTTACCGGGCGGCGGGGGAACCAAATCCAGCGGCCAACGTGAATTCGTCGAGCCTCTGGCCTGCGCCGCAGCCGGCGCCGGGGTTGATGGGTTCTTCATGGAAGTCCATCCCAACCCCGACGAGGCTTTGTCGGACGGACCCAATATGGTGCCGCTCCATCAATTGAAAGCTTTGCTTGAACGAGTCATGCGGATATGCGACGCGTCACAACCCCGAAAGTAAACAAGCGGAAGATCGCTCGGGCTGCGACGCCGAAGGGCGCAACCAGCCTTGAGGTGGGCCGGCGTGTGCTGGACATCGAAGCGCGCGCAGTTCAGGCTCTCATTCAGCGGCTCGACACTGGTTTTTCTGACGCCGTAAACCTGCTCTATCACTGCAAGGGCAAGGTCGTGGTATCGGGCATGGGCAAATCCGGATTGATCGGACAGAAGATCGCTGCCACGATGGCGAGCACCGGGACACCGTCCTTTTTTCTCCATCCGGCCGAAGGACTTCACGGCGACCTCGGCATGTTGGCGCGCCGCGATGTCCTCATTGCGATTTCGAATAGTGGAGAGACCCAGGAAATTTTGCAGCTCTTGCCCTTCACGGAGCGCATGGGAATCGCTGTCCTGGGGATCACGGGCCGGAAGGGCTCGACGCTGGCTAAAAATAGTGCCGTCGCGCTGGATGTGTCCGTCGCAGAAGAGGCCTGTCCGATGGGCCTTGCGCCGACGGCGAGCACCACTGCGACGCTCGCAATGGGCGATGCCCTGGCCGTCGCACTGCTTGAGAAGCGCGGGTTCAAGGAGGAGGATTTTGCACAGTTCCATCCCGGTGGGACGCTCGGACGTCGCCTGCTGGTGAAAGTGCGGGACCTTATGCACAGGGGTCAGGAGTTGCCTCAGGTGCAGGAGACCGTTTTAGCTCCGCAGGCCATTCTCGAAATGTCGGCCAAAAAACTCGGCATGACCACGGTGGTCGATCGAGCCGGCGCACTCGTGGGAGTGATCACCGATGGGGACCTGAGACGGTTTCTCCAACAGGGCGGAGATTTTTCGACGGTCACAGCCGGATCCTTAGCCTCGCGCCACCCGAAGTTGATTGGACCGGACGAACTAGCAGCCAAGGCAGTCGAGATGATGGAGCGGTACTCCATTACCACGCTCGTCGTGACCGAAAAAACCAAGCGTATTGTCGGGGTCGTGCACTTGCACGATTTACTCAAACACGGGATTGTCTGACGGATGCTGAAAAAGTCCGCCAGCTTCGTTCTCGGCTCATCGAAATCCTCAACGTACCCACGAGGGTACGCCTCCGGTTTCGATTCGCCTGCGGCCTTGCTGGACGAACTTTTTGAGCATCCTAGCTTGGTGTTCTTCTCTTCTCCTAGATGCACGAACTCATGGACCCATGGCGTGCCAAGAGGGATTCTCGCAACTGCTAACGGAATAGGTCATCGATGAATCGCGTACTGGCGGCATGGAAATCGGTCGGGCAGGAATCGCTCAACCTGCCGAATTTTATTACGTTCACACGCATCCTCTTGATCCCTGTTTTCGTGGTGTTATTTGCCACGCCGACGCCGGACCGGTCTCTCAGCGCGGCTGTCGTCTTTGTCATCGCAGCGGTCACTGATATGTTGGATGGCTATCTGGCCCGCCGTAACGGCCAGGTGACCACCCTTGGCATGCTGCTCGATCCCATTGCCGATAAATTATTGGTCCTCTCCGCCTTGATTCTCCTGCTCAATGTCGATCGCGTGAGTGCACTGGTCGCAATATTGATCATCGCGCGCGAAGTTGCGGTGACTGGTATTCGCGCCATTGCCGCAGGCGAAGGTATGGTGATTGCGGCTGAGACGACGGGCAAGTACAAGATGGCGCTGCAAGTCGTCGCGATTACCTTGTTGGTTCTCGAGGGGACAGGGCTGGCCGAACTTGGCAACCTTCACCTTGCCGGGATCGTGACCTTATATCTCTCATTGGTTCTTGGTTACATCTCGGGTGGTCAATATGTGTGGAGTTTTTGGAAGCAGGTCGTGGCCAAGGGACTCTAGCAGCATGCGGAAAAAGCCCACCAGCAGCAATCTCGCATCGTTCAGACCCTCAACGGGGACCAAGCTGCCCCACCACTCGGCGGCGCGCACAAAATTGGTGCTCGTTTTTTGTCGCACCCGTGCGCCCCAAACGGTACGCCTCGGGTCTTCACTCGCTGCGGTCTTGCTGGATGGGCTCTTTGAGCATCCTGCTGGACCATCGCTCCGTTGTCTCAGACGTATTGGCTGTTGATTTTCCAGATAATCACAAGGGTTTACCATGCACCTCCTAGCCTCGTTTGAGCCCATAACAATCGCATATCGCTCCTCAGTGCTCCTCTAATCCATGGACGAAATGCTGCTCTGTTTGTTGATGGTGATGGCCGGCTACTTGCTAGGCGCCATTCCATTCGGTGTTGTCGTATCGAAAGCGATGGGACTGCCCGATCCGCGCACAGTCGGTAGCAAGAACGTTGGTTTCACCAATGTGTTACGTGTTTCCGGCATGAAAGCGGGCATCCTCACGCTGCTTGGGGACATGGGCAAGGGGTGGGTGGTGGGCTGGGCCGGCATGCAATGGCTCAGCGATGAACGATTCACCATGTTCGTGGCGCTATCAGTGATCCTGGGCCATATCTTCTCGCCGTTCCTGCACTTCAAAGGTGGGAAGGGTGTCGCCACTGCCATAGGAGTAATCCTGGGTCTCTCTCCTTCCATCGGACTGCTCTTGCTGTTGATCTGGCTGGGGGCCGTCGCAATCTGGCGCTATTCGTCGGGGGGCGCGCTGGCGGCCTTCGCGTGTTTGCCGGTCGTGGCGATCGTGAACGAACAACGACAGGAGTTTTTGGTCTTTGCCCTGGTGGTCAGCACCCTGGTCTGGATCAGGCACAAGGATAATATTGTCCGGCTCTGGAATGGGACGGAGGGTAAAGTAGGAGAGCGGAAGAATTGACAGCTATGGGGGTGTTCTAGTGCTGGCTCGCACAGCGCGCGACTCCGGACTCTTCTCATTGCCCTGCCCATAGAACGGGAGTCATTTCAATTCATGGCTTTCTTAAAGGGAAAGAGAGAAGAAAGGTATGAAATGGTTGCGTGATTATCTTGCCTCTCTGCTTGTGGATATCAGACCGCTCCTGGCTTGACTCTCCCATAACTCCCCGCCTATAAATTGATCAATCCATACGCTCAGGCCAGACGCCGACATAGGCATTGTTTAGGAGTTCTACAGCCTCGACATGCTCGTTAAGAGGGAGGTCCTGCGGGGCTCTCCGGCGCATGTGAGATCTGCAGTGTCTAAGCTGCTTAAGGCTCTAGCGGGTGCGATGCCGATGCCTTATTTTTTAGGCATGCAGAGCATTGGCTTATGCCCAGATAGTCCGATAGAATCATTCCAGTCGTGAGCCCATAGCTGATAGCCCTAGCGCGGCGTATTGCTCCGGAGGCTTCTATGCATACCAGCGCTTCTTCCCTCATTACCCATTCTGATCATGCCGTGCAGTTCTATGAGCAGGATGCATTCCTCGTGAACGAGCTGGGCTGCTACATTCAGGCTGGTTTATCAGCGGGCGAATCGGTCA